>JAITPH010000022.1 GCA_031289515.1 Tannerella sp. | reverse complement strand
TATTCATATCTGTTTTTCTATTAATTAATACAGCGCAAAAGTACTGAAAATAAATCATATGTGCAAATTTTTCAGGAACTTTTTTTCAACTTTTTTTGCTGAAAACATTCTGTTTTTTTTAGGGGTCACTTTGCGGATATTCATATATAATAACTATGAGAAAACTATTTACATTTATTGCTTTATCGCTGAATATTATTGCTTTACCGCTCTTTGCGCAAAAGACGTTCAGCCTAAAATCGCCCGACGGCAAAATCGAAGTTGCGGTCGCCGTCGACAAAACCGTTTCATACTCCGTCAAGCATGATGGAGACGTGATGCTCGGCAACTCGCAGATTTCGCTATCCATCGAAAACGGAGCTGACTTCGGCTTGGACGCCCGCCTGTCAGGCTCGGCGGTAAAGACTGTTAATCAAACGATTACGCCTGTGATATACAAGCGCAGTCAAATAAAGGACAACTACAGCGAGCTGACGCTCAAGTTCAAAGGCGCGTATAACATCATTTTCAGAGCCTACGACGACGGCGCGGCATACAGATTCGTCTATACGGCAAAAAAGCCGATCACAGTCGAAAACGAGCAAGCGGAGTTTAACTTCCCCGACAACTGCATGATTTTCGCAAGTTATGCCAACAAACCCGAAACACTGCCGCTGGAAGAACAATACATGAACTCATTCGAGCAGCCTTATAATCACATACTCATCTCCGAATGGAACAGAAAACGGCTGGGTATCACGCCATTTGTGGCCGAAAGAGCAAACGGAAAGAAAGTTTGTATAACGGAGGCAGACCTTCTGAACTATCCGGGCATGTTCGTATATCCGGGAGAAAAAGGCAACAGACTGAAAGGCGTGTTCGCCCCATACCCGAAAGAGACCGAGCAATCTACAGGTCGCGGAGTCAGCATATTAGTGAAATCAAGAGAAAAATATATAGCAAAATATGACGGCGCGGTCACTTTTCCGTGGCGCGTGATTGCAGTTTCGGCAAACGACAGGGAGCTTGCCGATAACGACATGATTTACAAGCTGTCTACACCCGAAAAGGGCGATTTCTCATGGGTTAAGCCCGGAAAAGTAGCTTGGGACTGGTGGAACGACTGGAACATTTACGGCGTCGATTTCAAGTCGGGCGTCAATAACGAGACATACAAGTACTACATTGACTTTGCCTCGAAATTCGGCATCGAATATATAATCCTCGACGAGGGATGGGCTGTTTCCGACAAGTTTGATTTGCTCCAAATCGTGCCGGAGATAAATATTCCCGAACTCATCGAATACGGCAAGGCAAAGAACGTGGGAATCATCCTGTGGGCGGGATATTATCCGTTTCAGAAGGACATGGAGGGCATTTGCAAACATTATAGCGAGTTGGGCGTCAAAGGTTTCAAGGTAGATTTCATGGACAGGGACGACCAGCCGATGGTAGATTTTCATCGCCGGGCGGCGGAGATTGCAGCCAAATACAAATTGATGATAGACTTTCACGGCACGTACAAGCCTACCGGATTGCACCATACATATCCTAATTTGATTAATTACGAGGGAGTTAACGGATTGGAGCAACTGAAATGGGATGCCAATCTGGATCAGGTCACATACGACGTTACCATACCGTTCATCCGACAGTTAGCCGGCCCGATGGACTATACGCAGGGAGCGATGCGCAACGCGACGAAGGATAATTACAAAAGCGTCTACAGCGAGCCGATTAGTCAGGGCACGCGCTGTCGGCAACTCGCCGAATACGTGATATTCGAATCGCCGTTGAGCATGTTATGCGACAATCCTTCAAACTATCTGGCAGAGCCGGAATGTACGGAGTTTATAGCCACAGTCCCGACTACATGGGACAACACAATATCTCTGAACGGCGAAATCGGCAAATACGTGACTATTGCACGTCGGAAGGGCGACGCTTGGTATATAGGCTCGATGACCGACTGGAACGCGCTGAATCTGAGGCTCGACCTGTCGTTTCTCGGCGAGGGCGAGTTCAGGGGCGAAGTTTTCAAAGACGGCATAAACGCCCATCGCACGGCAAGAGACTACAAAAAAGAGCAAATAAACATACCGGTCGACAGGAAACTGAACATTTCCATGGCGCCGGGAGGAGGATATGTAATAAAAATAACAAGAAAATAGACTAATTCTACATATATATTATTAGTACATATTTGCTTGGTTGTTATTTTTTACTACCTTTGCACGCATGAAAAAGTTACTAAGCAATATTATTGTTGCAGGAATCATCGTTTTAAGCCTGACGTTGTCTGATACCGTTACTGCGCAGGATTTGAGGTATGGTCTCGAATTTAATTCCTTCGAGACCGTACAGGAGAAACGTACAAGTCTAAACCTGACTCCTGCGAAAGCATTTTCTTTTCAGGAGGGCTTTTCGCTCTCCTTCGATATGTGTTACAATGCTTTGCCGGAATACAATTTCGGATATATTTTTCGTATCATCGGCACAAACGACCAACACATTGACTTTCTGATAAATATAACCAATCTCACGGTCGTAAATTCGGAAGGTAAAGTGCTGGCGGAATGTTTGTTAAGTAATATCAAAAGAGACAATGACCTGTTTCTTCCGTTCTCGATTCTGGTAGACATCAAAAATAACCGGCTCGACATTTCGATAGACAGCATTAAATTCTCGCCTAAAATACCTTATATCAAAGACTTCCGGGATATTTATATCATTTTCGGGCGATGCAATTTCCCGCAATTCCAGACGAGCGACGTTCCGAGAATTATTGTCAAGGACATCAAAATAGGCTCTCCCAAGGGCGAAACGCTCTATTTCTGGCCATTGTGGGGTCATGCCGCCGACGGCGTTTACGATGAATTGAGGAATCGCTTTGCGAAAGCCGAAAATCCTACATGGTTAGTCGATGCCCATGCACACTGGAAAAAAAGGCTGGAATTTAACACCCTGAAGAATCCGCAGATAGCATATAACCCTGAAGAAAAGCATATTGTAATAGCCGACAAAAGGAATACCCGCTTTTTCGACACCCGGACAGGAAAAATTGTTCGGACACTGCAATCGTCGGGAGTTATTCACAGTTCGTTTGCGAATCAAATGGTTTATAATCACATTGATAATCTGTTGTATTCGTATTGCCTCGAAGTACCCAACGGAAAGGATATTGCCGTCTTCGACACGATAAGCAAAAAATGGACAAACACGTCAAATGAGGAATCAGCCCTCGACTTCTGGCATCACAACAAGCTAATCTCCGATTACGACAGCTGCCTTTACACTTTTGGCGGCTACGGACATCATCGTTACAAGGACATCATAAACAAATATTCGTTTGAGAATGATATCTGGGAAGAATTGCAATACAAGGACGAAAAGATTCAGCCGCGTTATCTGAGCGGGCTTGGAATGATCGACCGGCACACGTTCCTGATTTTTGGCGGTTACGGCAGCGAGACCGGACAACAAGAGCTGACGCCGCATAATTACTACGATTTGCACATGGTAGACATTCGCGATTTGAAGTCGAAAAAGATTTGGGAACTGGAGCCGCAGAAAAACCATTTTGTGGTCGCCAATTCGATGGTCGTTGATACCCTGAACAAATGTTTTTATGCCCTCTGCTTTCCGCAACAGCAATACAACACGTCGCTCTCACTCGCAAAATTTTCGCTGGAAAAGTCTGTTTTTGAAATCGTTTCGGATAACATTCCATACCTGTTCCGCGACATTTCCTCGTATGCCGACCTGTTTCTCAACGAAGAGACAAACGAATTGTGGACTATCACATATTCGGCAGAGACAGCCGATTCGACCGCTACCGTCTCCATCTACTCGCTTTCGTATCCGCCTATTGCCGAATCGACTATTGCCAAGAGCTTTAAGAAGACGGATTACAGCGTCATAACGTATCTGGGACTTTTTATTTTAGTTGCTATGATTGTAACCGTTGTTTTCATCCGCCGCAGAAGAAACGGAGAAGTAACTGAAGTAACCGTCGAAGCGATTACCGAAATGCCTGAAATCAAAAAAGTTCAGAAAGAATTTATCAAACGTGCAGCAAAACGTGTTCAGAAGCAGGCTTTCTACCTGTTTGGAGGCTTTCAGGTGAGGGATAAAGAGGGCAAAGACATTACGGGAGCATTTTCGCCGTTGGCAAAGCATCTGTTTATTCTGGTTTTGCTCAATACCATGAAAGACGGCAGCAAGGGAATATCGTCGCGTAAACTGAAAGACACGCTTTGGCTCGACAAGAGCGAAGACAGCGCTCGTAACAACAAAGGAGTAACACTAAACAAATTACGTCATATTTTTGAACAGATAGGCGTCATAAATATCGAAAACCACAGCTCATATTTGATTGTGAAGTTCGGCGACGACATATATTGCGATTATTGCGAGGCTCTTGCATTGATGCGGCAATTCAAGAATAATACCAACCTGACGCGCGATAACATCATGAAACTTGTCGGCATCGTATCTTATGGCGAGATGTTGCCTAACCTCCAGATAGATTGGGTCGATTCGTTTAAAGCCGACTTTGCTAACGACCTGATAAATATTCTTTTAGACATAAGTTCCGGCAAAGATTTATTGCTTGCGCCGCAGGAAAATGTATACCTTGCCGACGCCATCTTAATCCACGATATACTGAATGAAGAAGCATTGAAGCTGAAATGCAAGTCGTTGGTAAAAATGGGTAAGAACGGATTAGCCAAAGCGGCGTACAACGCATTCGTCAAGGAATACATAAACCTGTTCTCCGCTCAATTCAAATTTTCATTCGAGCAGATAATTTCCTGATTCTTATCGAAAAAAACTTTCATCCGCGTCAAAGCCAAAGGTTGAGAGTAAAGTCTGAACTGTGATTTTAGGGGATTAAAATGATTATTATGATTTTTGAATTATCAAAAAATATTTCTTGTCATACAGTGAAGCGGTTTACAAGAAAAAAGTCGTATATTTGTGCCAAATAAATTTGAAGTTATGAAACATTTACCGATAGGAACACAGTCATTTGAAATCCTGCGTAGCGATAATCTATTATATGTAGACAAAACGCAGGATATATACCGGTTGGTTACCGATAGCAGGATAGTATTTCTTTCCCGTCCGCGCCGTTTCGGAAAATCGCTGTTGGTAAGTACTATGGATGAGCTTTTCCGTGGCAACAAGCACTTGTTTGAAGGGATTTATATCTACGACAAATGGGACTGGTCGCGGCAGTGTCCGGTCATCAGGATAGACTGGACGCGAATCACTCATTCTACGTTGGAGGAGATGAAAGTAAGTTTGTGCAGTTATTTGCAGACTGTTGCAAAACAGTATGACGTGTCGTTGACCACAGCATCCGCGCCCGACCGTTTTGACGAATTAATCCGGCTTCTCCGTGAAAAGACCGGCGAAAAGGTTGTCGTCCTGATAGACGAATACGACAAGCCGGTCACCGCTCATCTGTTTGACGCTCATTTGGACGGCATCCGGACAGCCGTCCACGACTTCTATCAGGTGATGAAGGGCGCTGACGACTATCTGCGGTTTATCTTCCTGACCGGGGTCTCGAAGTTTTCGGGACTGTCGGTATTTTCGGCGCTGAATAACCCGAATGACATCACGCTGGACAAAAACTATGCTTCGTTGTGCGGTTATACGCAGGAGGAACTGGAATATTATTTCCCGGATTATATCGATGATATGGCTTCCATTTTGGAAGAAACGCGGAAAGACCTGCTGGAAGACATCCGTAACTGGTACGACGGCTATTCATGGGACGGAAAGACGTCGGTTTACAATCCGTTCTCCACGCTGTTGCTGTTCGACAAGCAGGATTTTTCAAGTTACTGGTTCAATACCGGAACGCCGACCTTCCTGATAGATATTCTTCAACGGCGCGAGCGGACAAGCGTCGTGCTCGAACAGATAACTGTTGACAGCGACTTGTTGAAAGGCGGCTATGACCCGCAAACGTTGAACGAAATACCTCTGCTCTTTCAAACCGGCTATCTGACAATAAAAAGCGTTGAGATTAGTCGAAACAAGAGTAAATATACGCTCGGCGTTCCCAACGAAGAAGTGAACGAGGCTTTAATGACTAATTTACTGTCCGTTTACGGCAAATATCCCGGAGAAGATGTCGACAGTCTGCGGGAAGAAATGGAGCAGCGTCTTCGTGAAGGCGATGAAAACGGCTTCGCAAACTGCCTCGAAACGACGATAGCGACAGTTCCATACGAACTGCAAATCGGTTGCGAGCATTACTATCATACAATAATGCTGATATGGATGCGGTTGCTTGGCTTCAGGATACAGGGCGAAAAGCCGAACAACCGCGGACGCGCAGACGCAGTATGGGAACAACCCGGTCTGACGGTAGTAGCCGAACTGAAATATCATGCCGAAAAGAAAACCGAAATCCTGCTCGACGAAGCCATGGCGCAGATACACGACCGCCGGTATTACAATCGGTATACCGGCAAAGTGATACTGCTGGGAGTAGCCTTTTCGGGAAAAGACATCGGTTGCAGAATGGAAACGATAAACCGGTAACACTATAATTATATGAATGGTTTTGTGAAAGTAGCGGCGGCTTCGCCTGTTTTGGATGTGGCTTCGTGCAAAGAGAATGTGACGAAGATTGAATGCCTTTTGCGTAAAGCGGAACGCGAGGGCGTTCAGATTATCGTATTTCCGGAATTGTCCGTCACGGGTTATACCTGCATGGATTTGTTCGCGCAACAATCGCTGCTGAACGAGGCTGAGACGGCGCTGCTTCAACTCGTCGACGGCGTCAGGGATTTGAACTTGCTTTGCGTCGTCGGCTTTCCGGTTGTTGCAGAGGACAAGCTCTTCAATACTGCCGTGATTTTTCAGAAAGGAAAGATTCTCGGCGCAGTCCCGAAAACATATATTCCGAATTATAACGAATTTCAGGAAATGCGATGGTTTGCTTCCGCAAACCGGCTGAACGGCGACAGCGTGCAAATCGGCGCGGAAAGCTATCCGGCGGGCGCAGACCTGATTTTTGTTGCCGAAAACAGAAAAAACGTCGCCGTCGGCATCGAGATTTGCGAAGACTTGTGGACGACCGTACCCCCAAGTTCGCTGCTGGCTCTGCACGGCGCAAATATCATCCTCAACCTCTCGGCAAGCAATGAAATAATCGGCAAGAACGACTACCTGAAATCGCTGATCGAACAGCAGTCCGCGCGTTGCATTGCCGGATATGCGTATTCGTCCTGCGGGTTTGGCGAATCCACGACCGACGTCGTTTTTGCCGGCAAGGGTTTTATCGCCGAAAACGGTTACATCATCGGCGAAACGGAACGCTTCGGCATCGAAGAAAAAATGACCGTCAACGATATCGACGTCGATTATCTGCGTCACGACAGACTTGCAAACACGAGTTTCGCCCAGTCGGCGGAACTGATCGGCGAGAGCCGCGTCAGACGCATCTCCTTTGAATTGCCGGAATACAGGGGCGCTTTCAGCCGGAAAATCAACCCCCATCCGTTTGTGCCGTCGCACGACAGCGCGCTGAAAGAACGGTGCGAAGAAATAATAAACATCCAGACAAACGGACTGGTCAAGCGACTTGCGCACATCAACGCCAAGTCTGCCGTAATAGGCGTTTCGGGCGGACTGGATTCCACGCTTGCGCTGATGGTCGCCGTTCACGCTTTTGACAAACTGAAGCTGCGGCGCGAAAATATTATCGGCGTCACGATGCCCGGATTCGGCACTACGGATCGCACGTATCAAAATGCCGTCAGACTGATACGTTCGCTTGGCGTCGCGTTCCGCGAGATTCCGATAAAAGAGGCTTGCATACGGCATTTCAGCGACATCGGTCACGACGGCGTCACGGCGGACGTCACTTTCGAGAATGTTCAGGCACGCGAGCGCACCCAGATTCTTATGGACATCGCAAACATGACCGGCGGAATAGTGATCGGCACGGGCGACCTGTCGGAGCTTGCTCTCGGCTGGGCGACTTACAACGGCGACCATATTTCGATGTACGGCGTAAATGCCGGTATTCCCAAAACGCTCGTGCGCTACCTCGTCGAATGGACGGCTTCGAATCAGCCGGATCAGGCGTCGAAAGACACGTTGCTCGATATTGTCGCCACGCCTGTCAGCCCCGAACTGACGCCTGCCGACGAAAACGGCAATATCCGGCAGAAAACCGAGGACATCGTCGGTCCCTATGAACTGCATGACTTCTTCCTCTATCATTTCATCAGATTCGGCGCTGCGCCTCAAAAGATTCTGTTCCTCGCCGAAAAGGCGTTTGACGGCAAATACGATAACGGAACGATCGGGAAATGGCTTCAAGTATTCCTGAAACGATTCTTCGCGCAGCAATTCAAACGCAGTTGCCTGCCCGACGGCCCGAAAGTAGGCTCCATCAGTTTGTCGCCCCGCTGCGACTGGCGAATGCCCAGCGACGCATCATCCGCAGAATGGCTCGAAAATATCAAATAAATTGATAGCGCTTATGCAGACTTTACGAATATGCCGGAGACCGTTCACGTCATTGCGGGAACACAACCGAACAGGTATAGCAAAAAAGAATAATGACGAAAAGGCGTCA
>JAITPH010000014.1 GCA_031289515.1 Tannerella sp. | reverse complement strand
CTTTTCGCCTTTCCGAAGGGCGGAATTTATTCCGCTGACATGATCGGACAGCGCCATCATTCGCATCTGATAGGCGCGAAGTTCTTCCTTGTCGTTTGTTACGAATATCATTGTTTTGTATTTTTGTTTTCTCTCGATTGTGCAAATATACGGCATTTTCCTAATAACAGCAAATGTTCGGAAAAATAAAAATTTTTACGAGCGCCTATCCCTGTCGTATTCGATGTTAAAGGATGGTCGGAAAGGAGAAGACAGCACAAAAAAAAGAGGCTGCCCAATTATCGGACAAACCTCTTTTTGCTTTTGAACAATCGAACCGGTTATGCTTTAATCACTCTTTTTTGTCAGGTATGTTGCATAAAAGCCAAAGTGACCGGCTGAAACTCTGGCAGCCCAATACTCAAATGAAACAACGCCTTGGTCATACTTTGCTATTGCATAGCCCACATTGACGTCCAGATTATAATATACGGCGCTTCCATCAACAAGGTCAAAGCCTCTCATCCAACAATCCCCATAAGTGTCGTCCACATAGATAACAGATTTATTGTCTGTCGTAATGGTTTTTGCGGCAAAATCGACAGTAGCCTGTATGGTTTTTCCGCAATCCCAGATATTTTTAATCGTTACCCGGTTATGAGAAGATCCTTGCCGTCTGATTTCGACTTCATAGTAGTAATCATCTTCTTCACCGGTGATATCTATATCAACTGCGCTATAAACGCCGAACAAATAGGTATCCTGAAATTGGGGAGTCTCATTTGTCCTAAAGGTTCTTTCATCTCCGTAGGTTATGCCGTCCTTATTCAAAGCGAAAGCTTTGTACAAATAGTCGGTTTGTTCGCTTAATCCTGTAGCGGTAACTTCAAAACTATAGGATGCGCTTGCTTTAGCCGAGGCAACTTTATAATCGAGTTCAGCAGCGCCGGATTTATAAACCACAACGCCCCAGTCGATTAAATCGGCGCTTTGAGTCACTGTTCCTTTCAATTTAGCTTCAAGCACCTCGGCGTTAGCGTCTCCGGTTACAACGCCGGTAGGTTTCCCTGCCGGATTCGGCACATAATCGTAGTCCGATTTGACCAGTTCATCATCGCTACAACATGCAAATGCAATAATAGCGGTAAATAATATATAAGCAATTTTTTTCATATACATTTTTATTATAATCATTATTAATCGTTATTAGCAGATTCCGGAATCTCTGGATTTTCGTTGGTTTCCCTTTGAGGTATCTGATAAATCCAACGGTTGTCGCCTGCCGGTATTGTCAGTTTTGAAGCCGCTTCGTGATTGGAGCCTTCATAATTTCTGTCAATACCCTTGTTCAGTCGCTGCAAATCAAAGCAGGATGCGCCTTCGCCCCATAATTCGATGCGGCGTTGCCACCATACGTCGTCCACTGTTACGCTTGATGCATTCCAGGCCGGATCTCTTTTCGACAACAAGGTTTTCAAGACGGTAGCCGCTTGAGCGCCGCTTCCTTTTTGAGCCAGAGCTTCCGCTTCAATCAAGACCATCTCGCTGGCGCGCATGTACATGTAATCCATCGTGAACGCTCCGTCGTATCCGAATTTCAGATTTGCATAAGGCAGTTTCCAGACTACGGTTGTCTGGGGGTCTGCATTTGCAGGTACAAGACTTCCTGCCGTATTCTGAAATAATTTCAGACGTTCGTCGGTTGCGGGGATGGATTCATACAGACGTTTGTCAATCAAACGCGGAGCATAACCCAAACCGGCATATCCTCCGGTCGTGTTGGAAATCTGAGAGAAGAATGAGGCATAAAGCGAGGTCGTTTCGGCATTATGGTCGTAACCCCACATCCATTCGGCGTTGTTGATACTCATAAATCCGTCGAACAAGCTGCTTGCCGGCATGATTTCGTAACCAGAGCGGGCTTCCTGCGCTGCGCTGACGGCTTTGTCCCACTGTTCGCTGAGCAAGTAGTAACGAGCCAGCAAACCGTTTGCTACCGAATAGTCCACCTGATTCTTGCTGTTGCGTGTCCAGCCTTTCAGGTTATCTACGGCAGTTGTCAGGTCTTCTTCGATCTGGGCTAATACTTCCTTTACCGGATTACGTCCCAGCAGATTTTCCTTGCCTTCATTCTGGGCGTAATACAAAGGAATGCCCGGTCTGTCGCCGCTGCCGGAAATCGGATACAAATGCTGGTACAGTTGTATCAAATAATAGTAGGACATTCCACGCAAGGCATAAGCCTGACCTCTTGCAGCCAGAATTTCCTTGTTGACCGATTCGGGAGACGTCATCGCCAATACGGTATTGGCATTGGCTATCGCCGTATAGAAATAAGTCCATACCACGTTGGTACGGCGATAAGTCTGGTCGCGGTTATCATGTTGATAATCGTAATTGAACCAGTGCAGTTTTGACATGACAATATCTTCCGTCATCATGTCTCTTGCATGCAATACAGCCATTAAACCGAAAGAATCGTGATTTGTGCTTACCAAATCGTATTGCACAAGTACATTATAGATGGCATCGACAAAAGAAGCTGTTTTCGACGGATCGGCGTCCGTTGCTGCGGCAGCGTCGTCGGCAGTCAGCCTGTTTGTCGTCTTCACATCGAAAAAATCATCCGAGCAGGAAGTGGTGATACACATCGCAGCTCCAATAAGAATGAGATAAAATATATTTTTTTTCATCGTTTGAAAATTTGATAGTTAATAATTAAAATGCGGCAGATATACCGACAGATACGGTTCTCAAAGCAGAATAAACGCCTGTATAGACCGTTCCGCTGAAAGAATGACGCGGATCAAGGCCTTTTCTTGCGCTGCCGAACCAAATATTGTCTCCCGATACATAAAACCGCAGGGATTCAATGTCATACTTACCGGTTAACCTTTTTGGAAGAGTATAACCCAATGTAATATTCCTCAGATTAAAGGAAGAGGCATCCGTCAACCAGCGATCGGACGAGGCGTCTGTATTCTGGTCGCCGGTGGACAGGATTGGAATATCGGACTGGGTATTGGTTGGCGTCCAGCGATTGAAAATATCCGTATGCCAGTTTGTTGCATCGCTTTGGCCGCCATGCATCAGACCCTGATATTCCGAATCCATAACATATCCTCCCACCTGAAATGCTGTTTGAATACTGAAATCAATTCCGTATGCGGAAAGATTGGTAGACAGTCCGCCATAAAAATCGGGAACTGCCGATTTGCCGGTTTCATAACGTGAAGCCTCGGCATAGTCGCTTGTCTTTTCCGTTTTGAAGACGAGGTTTCCCTGAGCGTCCGTATCCTGTTCTCCGTCATCATTGGCATCGACAGGCACTTCCTTGTTCCATACGGATTTTCCTGTCGTTTCATCAATGCCGACAAAGTCATAAGTATAAAAATCGTATAAAGAGCCGCCTATCTTTCGCCAATAGCTGCCGTCGACATATCCTTTCGGGTCTTTTTTGTCGTCCGGAAGTTTAGTCAGTTCGTTTTTGATAGTGGTAACATTGAGCGCTATGTCCCATTTGATGTCATTGGTTTTTATCAAATCGACGATAAGTTCTACTTCAAAGCCGGTATTTTTCATGTCGATTTGGTTGTCCCATATCCATGTAGGCGAACCCATTGACGGAGAAAGCGGTTTTTGATATAGCATGTCTTTCGTTTCCTTGATGAAGAAGTCGGCGTTCAATCCGACGATGTCGAACAGTTTCGTTTCCAGACCGACGTTGAGGTTGTTGGACTTTTCCCATGTAACCCGTGCGCCGCGGTATGTGAAAACCGGTGACGGATAAGTACCGTCACTTGTGATGCTGAACTGGTCCTGATACAGATTGTTTCCGCTTATTCCGTCGTTTCCCTGTGTTCCGTAGCTGGCTTTTATTCTGAGGGAGTTCAGGAGATCGAGGTCTCTGAGGAATGATTCTTCCTTGATGCGCCATGCAGCTCCGACCGACCAGAAGTTACCCCACCGGTCGTCGGGATGGAACTTGGAAGATGCATCGCGACGAAAACTGCCTGACAGGTAATATTTGTCGGCATAATTGTATTCAATTCTCGACAGGTATCCTTCAAGTACATATTTGCTTGTGTAGGAAGTCAGCGAGGACATAGAGCCGGCGTTTGCCAATTCCGAATTGAAGGGATCGTAGAATTGCATTTTTGCGCCGTAGAAATACCGTTCCTCGTCTACTTTGGTCTCGTGTCCGAGCAGAACGTTTATCTTGTGTTCGCCTATTTCCCTGTCATAGTTCAAGAGTTGATTGGCGTTGACGGCTTCGTAACGGTCGAACAGTCTGTCGCCGATTCCGCCGTAGGCCGCTCCGTTTCCTATGATGGGATTGTTGAACGATTTTGCGTTATAGTTGAACACGTCGTAGGCGATATTTGCAGTGAAGGTGAAATCTTTCAGGAACTTGATCTCGGCGTATGCTCTCGACGTCAGGTTGTCATAGCTGAAACCGTCCATGTCGTTTTCCAGTACGAACATCGGGTTCTGTTCGGCCGCGAAGTTTCTGGTGCGACTGGTACTGTTTCCGTTGAGCATGTTGTTCGAGCCGAAGTCGTAGGCGTGCGAGCCGTTGAGGTTGTAAATCGGCGCGCCTGTTCCAAGGTCGTATTTGTAGATCGGATAAATGGGCGCTATCTTCTGGGTGAACATGAAGATGTTGGAATAGTTGGTGCCGCCCGTAGAGCCTACGATCTGGTCGGTAGTGGTCTTCGAGTAGGAAACGTTTACTCCGGCTTTGAAGTGTTCGTTGAATTTCTGGTCTACCTTGGCGCGGATGCTGACTCGTTCGAAATCGGAACTTACCACATATCCTTCGTCGTTGAGGTATCCTATCGACATGTAGGCGCTTGTATTTTCGGTACCGCCGCTGACGTTTACGTTGTATTCCTGACGCAGTCCGTTACGGAACGGATCTTTTAGCCAGTCGTCCGACCATTTCTTTGCCGTGGCGGCCGGATTGATTCTCCCTGTTATGGGGTCAATCAGCGAAAGGTCGTCAACGCCTTTATACACGTTGTATCCGAGATGATCCGAAATGAGTTTGCTGCTGGCGTCCAAGCCGGCTGCAAGTGGCGAAACTCCGCTTGCGACCAGCTGGTTGCGGTTGGCTTCCCAAGTCAGCTCGTAATAGTCAGCCGGGTCGGTTACGACGCTATAGGCCGGGATGGCTCTTGAATTTTGTCCGAACCGTCCGTCAAAACTTATTCTTGTTTTTCCCGATGCGCCTTTTTTGGTTGTAATAAGTATAACGCCGTTTGAGCCTCTTGCTCCGTACATGGAGTTTGCGGCGGCGTCTTTCAGGACATTAAGCGTTTCAATGTCTTGAGGAGCAATGGAATTTAGCGAGCCTTCATAAGGCACGCCGTCCACAACGATAAGGGGATTCTGATTGGCCGATATGGATCCGAAGCCGCGAATACGGATATTTGCTCCGGCTCCGGGCTGTCCCGTTGCGCTTGAGGTTTGTACACCGGCGACGGCTCCTTCGAGCGCTTTAGATACGTTTGAAGTTTGGCCTTTCGTCAACTTTTCGCCCTTGATGACCGACGTTGATCCGGTGAACGTGCTCTTTTTTGCAGTTCCGTAACCGACCACGATCACTTCGTCGAGTTCCTGACTTGACTGTTGCAGGGTTGCCGTAATATCCCCCCCCCCTATTTTTACTTCGAGGTCGCTGTAGCCGAGATATTTGATGATCAGGGCTTCTGCCGAAGCGGGTACGGATAGCGTAAACTTCCCTTCGATATTGGTGGTTGTCCCTATCGTGGGATGACCTTTCACAATCACGGAAGCTCCAATTATCTGTTCGCCGGCCTCGTCGAGGACGCTTCCGGATACTTGTTTCTCCTGTGAGAATGCGAATCCTGTGCTTATAAGCAAGCATGTAAATAGTAAAATTACTCTCTTCATAAATTTTTCATTAAATTAAACCATAAATCTTATTTTGTATGAATAACAGATGCAAAGATATAAAACAAAATCGAATATCCAAATGTTTTTCGGTAAAAATAAAAAAAAAGTACATGAAAATGATTCGAAAGTCCGGACTGTTTCCCCTGCGAACTGCCGCTTGCAGAAAGAGTTTCCGGAGCAACTATTCGATTGACAATTATTCAATTGAGAATTGACAATGACTGACACGCTGCGCCAGACAGGAACAGTCCTCAGCAGGCTTGTTTTTTCTTTTTAAACACGGCAAATATGCTGCCAAAAATCGCAAAAAGACTTGAGACAATTCTCAAAAGACTTGATACAATTGTCCGAATGTCCCGAAACAATTGCCGAAAATTGAAAATCATGAGATGCGAATCAGGCACATATCGTCATTGCAGGGAACGAAGTAATGACGGGCACGCATAATTTTCGACTTTCAACCTTCAACTCACAGCACGTCGAGCAGCTTTATTATAGCCGTGTCGGGCGTGTCCGATTCGCCCATTAGCGTGACGAAACGGCTGCCTATGATTGCTCCCGAAGCGTTGTCGCAGGCGGCTCGGAAGGTTGCGCGGTTGCTTATGCCGAATCCTACCATGCGGGGATTTTGCAGCGACATGGCATTGATGCGTCGGAAATATGCCTGTTTCCGTTCGTCGAAGGACTGTTGCGCTCCCGTTGTTGCGGCCGACGATACCATGTAGATGAAACCGGACGTATGTTCGTCGATGAAGCGGATGCGGTCGTCCGAAGTCTCCGGCGTTATGAGCATGATGACCTTTACGCCGTATTTATCGGCAACCGGTTTGATGTCGTCGATATAATCGTCGAACGGAAGGTCGGGGATGATGCAGCCGTCGATGCCGCATTCGCTGCACGACCGAAAGAAATCTTCAAAACCGAAGTGCATTACCGGATTGAGATAGCCCATCAACAGTAGCGGTATTCTTACGGTTTGGCGGATGTCGGCCAGCTGTGAAAAGATTTTTTTCAGCGACATGCCGTTTTGGAGCGCTTTTGTGGCGGCGTTTTGTATTACCGGTCCGTCGGCCATCGGGTCGCTGAACGGAATGCCTATTTCTATCATGTCCACGCCGTTTCTTTCGAGCGTTTCGATTACTTCGACCGTGTTGTCCGCCTCCGGATAACCGGCGCAGAAGTATATCGACAGTATGTCTTTCGACTTTGAAGCAAATAATCGGGTTATTCTGTTTTGCATTTTATTTTTGTTTTTGTTTGTTGTTGTGTATCCCGACGGAGATTGTCGCCAGCCCGGCAACAGTCGAACCGTATCTACAAATTCCGTGACGGCATCGACGTCTTTCAATCCGGGGCTTGTTTCAAAGCCGCTGTTGAGGTCTATTCCTGCAAATTGAGGATGACGGAGCGAAGACAAATCCCGAACGCAGTCAGGCTTCAGTCCGCCGCTCAGGATAAACGGCGTATCGGCGCTGTATCCGTCGAGCACGGACCAGTCAAACCGCTTGCCGGAGCCTCCATGACCGGCGCATTTCGTGTCGAAGAGGAAGTAATCCGCGCAATCCTGATACGCTTCGACGCGACCGAAATCATCGGCAGAGGCTATCGGGAAAGCCTTGATAACCGAAAATCCCCGCGACTTCAGCAAGCGACAGGCTTCCGGCGTCTCGCTGCCATGCAGCTGGATGCAGTCCAGACCGTACAGCTCCGCCTTGTCAAGCATGTTATCCGTCGCCTCGTCTACGAAAACGCCGACTTTCGTCTTCCGGCAGCGGCGGACGGCGTCGACGACATCCCCGCCCTCCGGCACGCAACGCGGCGATTCCCTGTAAAATACGAACCCGAGACAGTCCACGTCTAGCCTTTCAATCCGGCGGATGTTTTCGGGACTCCGCAATCCGCATACTTTCACAATCATCGCCCCTCCAAATTAGAAATGAAATCCGACAGGGCATCGCCCGGCGCGGCTGTTTTCATAAACGTTTCGCCGATCAGGAAGCCGCGAAAACCGGCTTCGCGCAGCCGGATTATCGAAGCCGTATCCGAAATCCCGCTCTCCGAAACAAACAGGACGTCCGCCGCCTCCGCCTTCAACCGTTCAATCAGACGGAACGAATTTTCGACGTCGGTATGAAACGTTCCCAGATTGCGGTTATTCACGCCAACCATGTCGATAAACTCGTTCATGTACGACAGTTCGTCGTCGGAGTGAATTTCGAGCAGCGTTTCGAGGTCGAGCTGTTTAGCCGTTTGGGCGAAGATGCGGCAATCGTCTTCCGTCAGCGAAGCCGCAATCAGCAAAACGGCGTCTGCGCCAAGCACGCGCGATTGATACAGCTGGTATTCGTCAATGATGAAATCCTTCCGCAGAAGAGGCAGTTTCACCAGTGAACGAGCCTTCCGCAAGTCGCCGAAAGAGCCGCCGAAAAAGTCGCTGTCCGTAAGAACAGAGCAGGCAGAAGCGCCGCCCTGTTCGTAGGCAGGGAGAATATTTTCAACCTTTGCTCCGGGATGCAACCGGCCTTTTGAAGGCGAACGGCGCTTAAATTCGGCAATGATTCCCGAAGCGGACGATTCCAGACTTCTCCGCATCGACACGGTTGCCGTATTAAGCCGCTGCGAACTCATCGACAGCATCAGGTCCAGCGGCACAGCCTGCTTTTGCCTTGCCACCTCGCGACGCTTGTTTGCAGTAATTGTCTCCAGAATATCCATCGCTCAGCCGTTTATCTCGATAAATTTATTCAACACGTCCAGCGCCCTGCGGCTTTGCAGCGATTCGCGCGCTTCGGCGATACATTCCTCGATGCTTTTTTCGGGACAAATCACCTGAATGGCGAAGCCGGAATTTGCCAGCACGCAATCGCGCTGAGCGTCGGTAGAAGCATTGTTCAGGACGGCGTCGAAAATTTTAGACGCTTCTTCCGGAGTATCGCCTCCCCACAAATCTTCGTTTCGGCATCGCTTCATTCCTATCATTTCGGGGGTATAAACCTTTTCCTTTTCCGGCATTGCCACCTTAAACTCGGACGTAAGCGAAATCTCGTCGTAACCGTCGATGCTGTGAACAACGCCGAATCTGGTAGAGCTTGCCTGATAAGTGTAGCTGTAAAGCCTGAACAGCGGCAGATTGTAGACGCCCAGCAACTGATAGGCGGGCATCGACGGATTTGCCAGAGGTCCGAGCAGATTAAAAAATGTCCGCACGCCGAGATTTTTCCTGATAGGCGCAACCGCCTTCAGTGCGGGATTGAAAAACGGCGCATGAAGATAGGCCATCCGGCAGGCATCGAGCGAACGGCGCAACGTGTCCACGTCTTTCGTGAACTTGACGCCGTGCTGCTCCATCACATTGCTTGCGCCGCTCACGGACGTGGCGCCGTAATTGCCGTGTTTCACCACGTTATAGCCCGCGCCTGCCAGAACAAAACACGAGGCTGTGCTGATGTTGAACGTATTCTTGCCGTCGCCGCCCGTTCCGACTATATCCATTGCCCGATAGTCGGACAAATCTACCGGAACGCGCATCGACAAAAGCGCATCGCGAAAGCCCGAAAGCTCGTCGACGGAAATACTGCGCATCAAAAATACCGTAATCAAGGCTGATACCTGCTCGCTATTATATTTTCCTTCGGCAATATCAACCAAAACTTTCTGTGCCTCCTGCCGTCCCAGGAACTGATGGTCGAAGAGGCGATATAACATTTCTTTCATAATGATACAATTAATTTATTCCAATCCAATTTTCAATAATACGTTTGCCTTGCGGCGTGAGTACGGATTCGGGGTGAAACTGAATGCCGCGCACGTTATACCGGCGATGCCGCAACCCCATTATATGACCGTTTTCGGCGTCGACGGCCGTAACTTCGAGTTCGTCGGGGAAGTCATCCTTCGAGACAACCCACGAATGATAGCGTCCGGCGATGAAAGCAGGCTCCAGTCCGTCCAATAAAGGGTCTTTAGCCACAACGCGAATATCGGAGCAAACTCCGTGATACACATTTGTGAGATTCGTCAGTTTAGCGCCGAAAACTTCGCCTATCGCCTGTTCGCCGAGGCATACGCCCAATATGGACTTCGTCGGAGCATATCGCTCGATGAGCGGCAGCAACAGACCCGCTTCCGACGGTATGCCCGGCCCGGGCGACAGCACTATCCTGTCATAAGCCTCAACTTCGTCCAGCGCAATCCTGTCGTTACGGAAAACGTCCGTCGCGACGCCAAGTTCAAGCAGAATATGGCGCAGATTGTAGGTGAAGGAGTCATAATTGTCAAACAGTAAACATTTCATGATTTTATATTTATCAGTGTTTTAATTTTTCGGCTTCGCGGATGGCTTTGTTGAGCGCTCCGAGTTTGCTGTTCACTTCCTGCAATTCGCGTTCGTCGTTGCTTTGAGCGACTATGCCCGCGCCTGCCTGATAAAACAGGACATTATTGCGGCTGACAAACGAGCGTATCGTTATAGCCTGATTCAGATTGCCGTTGAATCCGATAAACCCGATACATCCGCCATACGCGCCGCGATTGTGTTTCTCAAGTTCCGTAATGAGTTGCATTGCGCGCACTTTCGGCGCACCGCTCAGCGTTCCGGCAGGAAAAGTATCGACGAAGGTCTTTAAGGAATTGCTGTCGCCGTCGATTTCGCCGCTGATGCGCGATACTAAGTGCATCACATGGCTGTAATACTGAACTTCCTTGTAGAAATCGACTTTTACGTCATGCGCGTTTCGGCTCAGGTCGTTGCGCGCCAAATCGACGAGCATCACGTGTTCGGCATTCTCTTTCGGGTCGTTTATGAGATTCTCGACCCTCTGTTTATCAAGCGCCACATTGCCTGTACGGAATGCTGTCCCTGCTATCGGGTCTATGCTCGCATGTCCGTCTACTATCTTGCAGTGAGTTTCGGGCGACGAGCCGAAAATCCTGAATCCTCCGAAATCGAAATAAAACAGGTAAGGCGACGGATTGATGCTGCGCAGCGTGCGGTAAACCTTGAAATCATCGCCCCGATACGGCTGTTCGAACCTGCGACTGAGGACTATCTGAAACACGTCGCCACGCAAACAATGTCTGACGCCTTCGCGTACCATCGCCCTGTATTCGTCATCTGTCGCCGACGACGTACATTCTCCGGTCATACGGAAATCGTACGACGCATAATTGCGGTTTTCAATCATCGCCTCGATCTCTTCCAGATGACTGCCCGATTCGTCGCACAATTCTATCAGGGTGAGTTCGTTTTTGAAATGGTCGAAAACAAGCATGTATTTATACAGGACGTAATAAATATCGGGCGCATCCGAGTCTTTGTGATGATACTCCACGACAGGAATATTTTCAAAATAACGAACTGCGTCGAACGACGTGTATCCGAACAGACCGCAATAATCCTTTGCGCTTCCCTCGATATGAAACCGTTTCAGGAAATCATCCAGAGCATCGGACACGGTATAGCCGCCGTTCAGCGATTTAACGTCTGTTTTTCCGTCCGGAAAAGTCGCCGTCGCTTCGCCGGAGTTCACTCCGATGCTTGCCAGCGGACAGAGAGCTATAAACGAAAGACTGTTTTCGTTGCCGTGAAAATCAGAGCTTTCCAGCAGTACCGACTTCGTATATACATCACGAAGTTTCAGATAAAGGCTTACCGGAGTATGAAGGTCTCCGAGTAACACTTTGCTTTTTGATTTAAACTTATACATATAATATATATTTAAAATTATTGGTTCATAAATTTCAGATAAGTATCCATATCCTTGTCGCCGCGCCCCGAAACGGTCAGAACAACGACGTCGTCGCGCTTAAACCCGAATTTGGGCAACGCGCCGAGTATGTGAGCGCTTTCGAGAGCCGGAATGATGCCTTCCAGACGTGTCAGTTCAAATACGGCAGCGATAGCTTCGTCGTCGTTGATTGCAATAACCTCCGCACGTTTCTTTTCCGCGATATTTGCATGAATAGGCCCTATGCCCGGATAATCGAGACCGGCCGAAATAGAATACGGTTCTTCGATTTGTCCGTCTTCGTTTTGCATCACGAGCGTCCTTGCGCCGTGTATGATGCCTTCCTTTCCGAGTTGAATTGTTGCGGCGCTTTTTCCGGACAGGATGCCTTCGCCTCCCGCTTCGGCAAGTATTATTTTAGTCCGCTCGTCGTCAAGATAATGATAGATTGTGCCCGCCGCATTGCTGCCTCCGCCTACACAAGCCATCAGATAATCGGGATAATCGCGTCCTTCCTTCTCCGTCAGTTGCTGTTTAATCTCCTCGCTTATGACGGATTGAAGCCGCGCCACCATGTCGGGATACGGATGAGGGCCGACCGTAGAGCCAATGATATAAAACGTATCCGACGGATGACAGCACCAATCGCGAATAGCTTCGTTTGTCGCGTCCTTGAGCGTCATATTCCCGGACAAAACCGGAACGACGGCAGCTCCCAGCATCTGCATTTTCTTGACGTTGGGCTGTTGGCGCTCGATGTCGGTTTTTCCCATGTAAACCACGCAAGGCATGTTCATAAGTGCACAGACTGTAGCCGTAGCGACACCGTGCTGACCCGCGCCGGTCTCTGCGATGATGCGGGTTTTGCCCATTCGTTGGGCGACGAGTATCTGCCCGATCGTATTATTAATCTTATGCGCTCCGGTATGGTTCAGGTCTTCGCGTTTAAGATAAATCCTGCAACCGTACTTTTCGCTCAGCCGTTTGGCGAAATAAAGCGGCGACGGACGTCCGGCATAGTCGCGCAGCAAGTCGCGGTATTCCGTCCCGAACGACTTGCTTTCCAGAATCGTTAGATAACTCTTTTGTAAATCCTCCACGCACTTGTGCAGGATTTCAGGAATATATGCGCCTCCGAAGCGTCCATAATAACCTTTTTCATCTACCTGATAGCTCATTTCCTATTATTTTATTTGGTTTATGTTTCAACAGTTTCAAAAAAAACGACAAAAAAAGACCTGTTGTGAGCAGTTCAACAGGCCTTCTTTCAAGTTTTTTTCTTTCCATGAGACAAAACACACGCCGGATTACTCACAATGTAGACATCGCAAGCGCCACCAATATGTATTTGTCAATGAATGTTTCATCTTATCAATTTTAAATAAAAATACTTTACGGCTGCAAATGTAGCGACATTTTTCTAATATGCAAACAAAATGCCGTTTTTTTTGCATCTAAAGAAATTTTTTTTCAGGAGTCTTTCATTTTTGGCAATCCCCACCGGTATTTTACGGCAAGCACACGTGCGAGAAAGATGGCTATTGAAGCGGATATTTCGCATACCGGATTCGAGAAATTCAATTGCAGGCACAGCCAATAGACAAAACCGCCGAAGACGCACGCGAGAGCATAAACTTCCTTGCGGAAAACGAGCGGTATCTCGTGGATAAGAATATCGCGTATGATGCCGCCAACGATGCCGGTTATAGTGCCCATCACTATCGCAACCCAGAAGGGGAAACCCAGATCAACGGTTTTCTCAATCCCGACCACGACAAACAGCGCCAGACCGATGGTGTCGAAAATAAAAAACGGCGTATCGAGACTCACAAGTTTACGGCTGTAAATAATCACGATTACAAGTCCGATGAACGAACAGAGCAGATATTCGATGTTGAGCATCCAGAAAGGGGTCACGTCGAGCAGCAAGTCGCGCGTAGTACCGCCGCCGATAGCCGTCACGAAGCCGACTACAAACGCGCCGAACCAGTCAAATTCCTTTGCTGCCGCAAGCCTCACGCCGCTTATGGCAAAACATATCGTTCCGACGACTTCTATAATCTTCACAAAACGGACGGATAGCAGAATCTGAATTATATCTTCCATACTTCACTTTTTATCGTCAATATACTCCCTTTTGAAAATATCTACGAGTAGAAAGAACATGGACGTCAGCAGTGGCCCGAAAATAATGCCCCAGAATCCGAAAAGTTTAAGCCCCAATATGACGCCGAAAACCGTTATCAGCGGATGCGTGTCCGCAAGTTTCTTTTGCAGGACGAAACGGACGACATTATCGACGTTTATGAGTATCACCAGACAGTAAATCGCAAGCCCGATCGCCGCAATCCAATTTCCGGTCATGGCAAGGTAGACGACAAGCGAGACCCAGACAATACCGGTGCCTACAAGCGGAATGATAGTAGCAAAAGCCGTAACGCAGCCGAACAGTACGGGACTCGGTACGCCCGCCGTCCAATAGCCGATCATGGCGATTATGCCCTGAATAGCGGCAAGTAACGGTATGCCGATAGCATTTGACCGCACCATATTGTGAATTTCGCCCATCACCTTGTTTTTATTGCTTTCGTTGAACGGCAAAAGCGAATAGAAATACGATTCCATATTCTTGCGGCTGATAAGCATGAAATACAGCAAGAAAATCATCACTACCGTCGTCACGAAAAGTCCGCTGACCTGACTTATCACAAACTGCACGCTCTTGGTCAGATAACCGGCGGCGGCTTCTATATTGCCGGCGCTCATAATATCGTATCCGGTCTTTTCCTGTATCAGGGAAACAAGGTGCTTCAGTGTCGAAATCAGCTCCGATATGTCGACATTGACGTCCTGAATCCTGACAACAAGCATCCAGACAAACAAATACAGGGGAACAAAAACGCAGGCCGTCACCTCCAGCAATATCACCGTCGCGGCATAAACGCCCTTGATTTTACGGTTTTCGGTCAGATAAATCATCTGTCGGCGCACGAGAACGTACACCGTGAACGACCCAAGCAATCCGTTGATAAACGACCACATGCAGTTTACCATTAGCCATCCCAGAACAAGGATGAGCAGGATTAGAGAATATCTGAAATATTTTTCCTTCATAGTCATTTCCGTTTTTTACAAGCGACAAATGTACGTCAAATTTTTCGTCTGTATGTGCGTTATAACAAAAATTTCTTATACTTTTGCCTCGTACAATTATTAAAATATATGACTGACAAGATAGTTTTTCCTGCCGAATGGTATCCGCAAAGCGCGGTACAGCTTACTTTTCCGCACTGCCGGACAGATTGGGCGCCGTACATAAACGAGGCTTCCGAATGTTTCGCCGCGATAGCCCGCGAGATAGCAAAACGCGAGAAACTGCTCATAGTTTGCGCAGACGAGGAAGACGTCAGACGGCGAATCGGCGACGTCGGCCTTGACAACATCGTTTTCCGCGAGATTCCAAGTAACGATACTTGGGCGAGAGACCATGGCGGCATAACGGTCGTCATTAACGGAAAGCCGACCGTTTACGACTTCGTTTTCAACGGCTGGGGAATGAAATTCGCCGCCAATTACGACAATCTGATTACGCGAACGCTTGCCGGACAAGACGTTTTCTGCGACGGCGTTGATGTTATCAACCTGCAACCGCTCGTGCTCGAAGGCGGCAGCCTTGAAACGGACGGCCGGGGAACGCTCCTCGCGACGGTAGAATGTCTTGCTTCGGTCAACCGTAACGAATACCTCAACAAGGAACAGCTGGAATATCACTTGAAAGAGCTGTTCGGACTGGAGCGCATACTCTGGCTCAATAACGGATACCTCGCCGGCGACGATACCGACAGCCATATCGATACTTTAGCCCGCTTCTGCGACGAAAAAACCATCGCTTACGTGCAATGTTCCGACGATTCCGACGAGCACTACGACGAACTGAGGGCGATGGAAGACGAACTGAAGGCGTTCCGGACAGTCGACGGCGAGCCTTATCGGTTAGTCGCCCTGCCGATGGCAGACGAAATCGTTTGGGAAGGCGAGCGACTGCCTGCTACTTACGCCAATTTTCTTATTATTAACGGCGCAGTACTGGTTCCGTTCTACATAGGCGAAAAAGACGAAATGGCAAGGAAGATTTTGCAGACGGCATTCCCGGATCGCGAAATCGTGGGAATAGATTGCCGTCCGCTAATCAGACAGCATGGCTCGCTTCATTGCGCAACAATGCAATATCCCGAAGGCGTGATAAGATAATTACCGATAATAAATAAAACAACTGCAAAATGAATGTAACGGAACTTTTTCTTGAATACGTAAAATACGACACCCAGTCCGACGAATCGTCGTCGACATCGCCAAGTACGGCAGGTCAGACCGTATTTGCAAAAAAACTTGTAAGCCAACTGCTCGAAATGGGAATGGAAGACGTCTCGCTCGACGAAAACGGATATGTCATGGCAACGTTGCCCGCAAATCCCAAAAGCGACGGCGCCGCGAATATGCCGACAATTGGTTTTATCGCGCATCTCGACACAAGTCCCGACATGTCGGGTCGAAACGTTAATCCCCGAATCGTCGATTACCGGGGCGGCGACATTGTATTGAACGATGAGCGCCGCATTGTCCTGTCTCCGTCGATGTTTCCGGAATTAAACGACTATGTCGGACAGGACTTGATTGTGACCGACGGTACGACTTTGCTTGGCGCCGACGACAAGGCGGGAATAGCCGCCATCGTTTCGGCAATGCAATATCTGCTTGAACACAGTGATATTACGCATGGCAAAGTTCGCATAGCGTTCACGCCGGACGAAGAAATCGGACGCGGAGCGGATAAATTCGATGTCCGGAAATTCGACTGCGAATGGGCTTATACCATCGACGGAGGGGCTATCGGCGAACTCGAATACGAGAATTTCAACGCTGCATCGGCCAAAATAAAAATCAAGGGTCGCAATATT
>JAITPH010000064.1 GCA_031289515.1 Tannerella sp. | reverse complement strand
TCTCGCAATGACGGCAAGCGCAGACGTTTCGCTTCGTCATTCTTCCTGTTTGCTAAACTTGTTTAGTAATTTTCTCGCAATGACGAATACCGGCTTGTGGCGCATCCTCTCCCTGTTTCCGGATAAAATTATTAAATCATATTTTGTTATTGTCCCGACTTGTACTATCTTTGCCGTTTGAATATGTTTTTTAATAGGTTATTAATATGTCAGAAATTAAATGTATTGGAGTTATGACGTCCGGAGGCGATGCTCCGGGAATGAACGCTGCGATTCGTGCTGTGACGCGCGCTTCTATTGCTAACGGCATGACCGTCAAAGGTATTTATCGTGGATATAAAGGTCTTATTTCTAATGAAATAGAAGATTTCAAGACGCAGAATGTAAGTAATATCATACAGCGCGGCGGCACAATCCTTAAAACTGCCAGAAGCGAGGAGTTTAAGACCCCCGAAGGGATGCAAAAAGCTTATGATACTCTGATGAAGCATAATATAGATGCTTTGGTCGTTATAGGCGGCGACGGCAGTCTGACCGGCGCCCGCAGTTTTGCCCACAAATACAATCTTCCCATTGTCGGCTTGCCGGGTACGATCGACAACGATCTGTACGGTACGGATACGACGATCGGATACGATACGGCGTTGAATACCATCGTCGAGTGTGTCGACAAGATACGCGATACGGCATCGTCGCACGAGAGGCTTTTTTTTATTGAGGTTATGGGGCGTGATGCGGGTTTTCTGGCGCTTAACGGAGCTATTGCGTCCGGCGCGGAAGCTGCCATTATCCCCGAAATATCCTTGCACAAAGACCAGTTGGCAGAGATGATAGAGACAGGTTTCCGCAAATCGAAGAACAGCAGTATTGTACTTGTTGCCGAAAGCGAGGTGACGGGCGGCGCAATGGGAGTAGCCGAGCGCGTGAAGAACGAATATCCGCAGTTCGATGTTCGCGTGTCTATTTTGGGGCACTTGCAGCGTGGCGGCTCGCCGTCGGCTCAGGATCGCATTCTTGCTACCCGAATGGGAGTTGCGGCGATCGATGCCCTGCTCGAAGACCAGCGAAATGTAATGATTGGCATTCAGAACGACGAGATAGTTTTAGTTCCGTTCGTCAAGGCAATAAAAAACGACAAACCGATAGACCCAAACCTGCTGAACGTGTTAAGGATAGTTTCAATGTAGTCGGAGCGGATGCCTGCTTCGCAAGCTTATAATGACGAAACTCGGAAACGTTAAGCCAATAAAGGGCAGTCTGCCGTCATTGCGAGGAACGAAGCAATCCAGCACCCTGTTATTTCCGGAGTGCTTCGTTCCTCGCAATGACGGCAAGCGCAGCGGTTCCTCCGTCATTCTTCCTGTTTGCTAAACAGGTTTGGTAACTTTCTCGCAATGATGGAAAAGGTATCCTGTCATTGCGGAGGCGTTAGCCTGATTGTTACCGTATAAACAAGTCTATCATTTTTCGGGCGGCAATGAAAGAACTGATTTCACTGTCAAGCACCTTGCGCTCCATTGCCGACAGGTTTGCCTTTATTTCCGGATGATTATAGAAAGCGTCGCGGAGCATTTGGTGGATGCTTTCGTACATCCAGTAGCGCGACTGCTCGTTGCGTTTCTGGTCGAAGTAGCCGTTTGCTTTTGTGAAGGCGATGTATTCGTCTATCATGTTCCATACATCCTCGATTCCCAAACCGTAGTATCCCGAATACGTAAGTACTTTCGGTATCCATCCCGAATCTGTCGGCGGGAAAAGGTGCAGGGCGTTGCGGAAGTGGCTTGCAGCCATTTTTGCGCGTTCGATATTGTCGCCGTCGGCTTTGTTTATCACGATGCCGTCCGCCATTTCCATGATACCGCGCTTGATGCCTTGCAGTTCGTCGCCGGTTCCGGAAAGCTGAATCAAAAGGAAGAAGTCGACCATCGAATGTACGGCAGTCTCGCTCTGTCCGACGCCTACGGTCTCGACAAAGATTGTATCGAAACCGGCTGCTTCGCAAAGGATTATTGTCTCCCGCGTCTTGCGGGCAACTCCGCCGAGCGAGCCAGCCGTCGGCGAAGGCCGGATGAAGGCGTTTTTCTCCCGCGAGAGCGCTTCCATCCTCGTTTTGTCGCCAAGAATGCTTCCTTTCGAGCGTTCGCTGCTGGGGTCGATGGCGAGCACGGCCAATTTATGCCCTTTCTTGAGGATATACATTCCGAAAACGTCTATCGAAGTGCTTTTTCCTGCGCCGGGCACGCCTGTAAAGCCGATACGCACCGAGTCGCCTGTGTGCGGGAGGCATTTCTCGATGATTTCCTGCGCCAGCAGTTGATGTTCGTGCTTTGCGCTTTCAATCAGTGTTACAGCCTGACTTAATATAGTGATGTTTCCCTTGAGTATTCCCTGAACATATTCCGATACGGTATACTTGTTTTTTCGGGGTATACGGATGAAATAGGGATTTACCGTTGGCGCCGACACTCCTTTGTTTACTTTAAGCCCTTTGTATGCAGCGTCGTTTTCCGGGTGTTCCATGCATTATCTTAATTGGCTTTTTGTGCTGTGACTTTTATTCTTCTGACAGGTCCTCTCGGATCGTTGCATACGACATATATATCCGTATCTATATTGTTTTCTCCAATCTCTTTCGCTTTGACATTGACGCTTACCGCCAGCGATTCTCCGACTTTTATCACTTTTCCGTTAAGATTCGGAGTATGAACGCGAGGGTCGTCGCTCGAAACGCTGTGGACGGTCAAGTCGGACTTCCCTACATTAACAAGAACGAAACTCTTGCTTGCGCTTCCTCCGAACAGTCCTAAAAAGCCGTCTTTCACCTCGCCGAGATCAAGCTGAACGTTTTGCACTTCAAGCGTCGGCGAGTTCACTTTCTGTAAAGGCGAAAGGCCGTTGAAATCGTCTATATAGTTGGCTTTTAACGAGATGGTTTCGCTTCCGAGCGCATTGCCCGTGTTGTCTTTGACGGTCAAGGTAATCAAGTCGTTGAAGCGTCCTTTCCTTCCTGTCGTTTTTGTGCCGTCGAAAGCAAAAGCTATTTCGCCGGGCCATTCCGCTTTCAACGAATCCGGGTACGTAACCGTCATAAAATCAGGTACGTTGTCGAGAGTGAAATAAACGGCTTCGGGATTGCTATTCTTGATATAGACTGTTTTTTTGTTTGCTCCGACAGGATCGAATGTATTGTATTCAAGAACGATGTCTTCGATGCCGACGCCTCCGACGGTATCTTTACAATAAGCATTCAGGTCTCGCGGACGGTTGACGACATTACCTGTGATTATCAGTTTATGCCGTTTGTAGCCGCCGTCTTCATTTGTATGAACGGTTGCGCTTTTATTGAAAGAGCCAAGCCGTCCTCTGGGATTGAAGGTAAGGATAATCACGCCTTCCTGTCCCGGCTCTACCGGCGTAGTTGTCCATTCCGGCGTCGTACATCCGCAAGAGGCTTGAACCTGAGTGATGAGCAACGGCGATGTGCCTTCGTTTTTGAATTTGAAGACATGTTCGGCATAACCGTCGCTCTCGCCGATAGTACCGAAGTTGAACGACGTCTCCAGAGGCTTGAATACCGGAACTTTCGGCGCTTCGCTTTCTGCTTTCTGCACAACGTTGCCTTTGATAGTCAGTTGAACAGGCTCCGTGTTTTCACCGTAGACGGTAACAGCCCTGTTGAAAGCGCCGATGCGACCCTTGGGATTGTAGGCGACTTTTATTTCGCCTGTTTTTCCTGCGGCTATCGGCTCTCTTGTCCAATCCGGAGTGGTGCATCCGCATGATGATGCGACATTGTTTATTACAAGCGGCTGATTGCCTGCATTCGTTACAGTGAATACGTGATTGGCAAGTCCGCCGTCTTCAGGTATTGTTCCGTAATCGTGTTCGGTTTTGTCGACGGCGAAAACTGATTTCTTCAGCTGTCCGTCGGCTTTCTGACTTTTGGCCGAAACTGCACAACCAAGAAGCAAAACCCCCAGAAAGATTTTGAATATACTACCGGCATTGTTCATATACTTGCTGTTTTGTTATTGTTTGACGACTACGCCCCTAATATTCAGGACATAAGTTCCAGTCTTGCCGTTGCTGTATACGGTGATTGGTTTCGTAAACGGACCGGGACGGTTTGTCGGGTCGTAAGTTACCGAGATTTCACCTGTTTTACCGGGAGCTATCGGCTCTTTTGTCCAAACTGGAGTAGTGCAACCGCACGAAGCCGTGGCATTGGTAATAACCAGAGCTACCTCGCCGGAGTTCTTGACTTTAAAGATGTGAGTTACCGGACCGGCAGATTCCTTAATCTGGCCGAAATCATAAACTGCGCTGTCAATTACTTCAATTACAGCGTTTTTTTGTTGTGCCGACGCGATGCTTGCGGTCAGCGTGATAAATGCAAATACAAAGAAAATACGTTTCATCTTATAAAAATTTTATATTAAACGGTACAAAGATAATGCTATTTGAGATAGATTGTTTCTTTTTTGTCTTATTTTTTCTTAATAAATATTCGGAACGTGTACGGATACAAGTTTTTTTCGTCGCTTTGGAACTCTTCGGAGGCTGTCATAATCCATTTACTGTCATCTATTTCAGGGAAGTAAACATCGGCGTTTTCAAAGTCGTGACGAACTAATGTTATGTAAAGTTTATCGGCTAATTCGAGCGCTTGACTGTAAATGCTTGCTCCTCCTATGATAAAAACTTCGTCCTCGTGTTTATGCCTTTCGATTGCCGCTTCCAAATCGTTGAATACTTCGCATTTGTCGAACGAAATTCCTGTTTTTCGAGTTATTACGACATTTGTCCTGTTCGGCAAAGCTCCGTTCGGCAGCGATTCGAATGTGCGCCGTCCCATGATGACGGTGTGCCCGGCGGTCAGTTCCCTGAATCGTTTCATGTCGCCGGGCAAATGCCACAGAAGGCTGTTGTCGGCTCCGATTGCCCTGTTTCTTGCTATTGCTGCTATTATTGATATCATTTTGTTTGTTTTTATACGGCTACTTCGCCTTTTATATGCGGATGCGGGTCGTAGTTTATGAGTTCGAAATCTTCGTATTTGAAGTCGAATATGTCCGTTACGGCGGGATTGACGAGCATTTGGGGCAAGGGGCGCGGATCGCGCGTCAGTTGCAGTTTTATCTGGTCGATATGATTCAGATAGATGTGTGCGTCGCCCAGAGTGTGAACGAAATCGCCTGCTTTCAGCCCTGTCGCCTGCGCCATCATCATAAGCAACAGCGAATATGAGGCGATATTGAACGGCACGCCGAGAAAGATGTCTGCACTGCGCTGATACAGTTGCAAGCTGAGACGTCCGTTTGCAACATAAAACTGAAAGAGAGCATGGCACGGCGGGAGATTCATATTCCTTAAATCGCCTACGTTCCATGAGCTGACAATGATGCGGCGTGAATCCGGATTATTTTTTAATGTACGCACGACGTCGCTTATCTGGTCGATATGACCGCCCTGATAATCCTGCCACGAGCGCCACTGGTATCCGTAGATATGTCCCAAATCGCCGTTCGGATCAGCCCATTCGTTCCAGATGCGGACGCCGTTGTCGGCGAGATATTTGATGTTTGTGTCGCCTTTGAGAAACCAGAGCAACTCGTAGATGATGGATTTCAGATGCAGTTTCTTGGTCGTCAGCAGCGGAAATCCGTCTTCAAGATTGAATCGCATTTGATGTCCGAAGATGCTGACGGTGCCTGTTCCTGTGCGGTCGTCCTTGCCTGCGCCTTCGTCGAGAACTCTGTTCAACAAATCTATATATTGCTTCATCTTACTTGGTGTTTTGCGCGTTAATGCTCCGCAAAAGTACGCAAATTTTGAATGTTACAGGCTATTTCGGAAGAAATTTTTATTCGCCTGCGCGTAATTCGTACCGATCCTCCCTTATGCGCGTAAATTTTTTCACGGAGAGAAAATATTACTACCGATAAGATTTAAGAACAAAATGTATATTGCAAATACCCTAAGCAATTCCACCAATCAAATCATCTCTTTGAAAAAACGAAAAAGTCTCAAAAATATTCACTTTGTTTGTGAATATGGGAAAATAGCATTATCTTTGCCTTGGCAAATGAAAATGCTATGAAAGTTGAGTTTGAAAAAGAGTATTTGCGCGAATTGTACAAAACCGGCAGGACAACGGACAAAAGACACCGCTTTCAGCCGCAAGTAGTCAATGGCTACTTGAAGTGTATAAGGGCATTGGATAAAGCCTTGCGTATTGAAGACTTGTTCCTGTTTAACGCTTTACGTTACGAAAAGCTGAAAGGCGAAAAACAAGGGCTTTCTTCCATTCGCATAAACGACCAATACCGCCTTGAATTTCGCGAAATAGCCAATCCGAACAACATGCTTGTTGTGGAAGTTTGTTCATTAACAGATATTACAAACCATTATAAATAACACGATTATGAGTGAGTTAGGATTTCCGTTTCGCCCTTATCATCCGGGCGAACTTTTGAAAGAAGAATTGGCATGTCGCCGATTGTCACAAAAGGCGGTCGCAAAGCAATTGGGATTACCGTACACGGCGTTTAACGAGATATTAAACGGCAAACGTCCTGTAACAACCGAATTTGCCTTGCTCATGGAAGCGGCTTTGGGATTACCGGCATATATGTTGGCCGGAATGCAAACCGATTACAACCTGCAGACGGCGCAAAATGACGGCAAATTGAGCAAACGCCTTGCCGAAATCCGCCAAATGACGGCTATATTATAATTGCTATGAGACGGCATACGAAAAAAAAAATCGACAATTGTGATAATGTATAAATAGTTTATACTACCTTTGGCGCAAAATTCTTAAAAAATTGAATGTCTATGAAAAAATTATTATTGATTGCTGTTGCAGTATTGTCGATTACTGCTTGTAAGAAAGAGGCAAATGTAAAGACTCTTTCCGGTTTGAACACGAAAGATTTCGTGGCAAACGTGAATGGAAAAAAGACAGGATTGTATGTCCTGAAAAACTCTAATGGAATGGAAGCCTGTATAACCAACTACGGCGGGCGGCTCGTTTCATTGTTGGCTTACGACAGGACGAGAGCCTTGAAAGACGTAGTTCTCGGATATGGAAGCATAGCCGAATATCTGGCTTCGGACGGAAACTACGGCGCATTGATAGGCCGCTACGGAAACCGTATCAAAGACGGCTTGTTCACTTTGGACGACGTCGTTTATCAGTTGGCAAAGAACAATAACGGAAACAGTCTGCACGGCGGGCCAACCGGCTTTCATACGCGGGTATGGGACGCAGAGCAAGTTGACGCCCAAACGCTCAAACTGTCGTATCTCTCGAAAGACGGCGAAGAAGGCTTCCCAGGAAATCTGAATGTGACGGTCACGTATACCCTCACAAACGATAATGCTATTGATATTCAGTATGAAGCGACGACCGACAAACCGACTGTCGTAAATCTCACAAATCACAGCTATTTCAATATCTCCGGAAATCTCGGCACGCAGATACTGGATAACTACATTTATATCAATGCGGATGCTTTTACCGCTGTTGATGAGGCGCTTATACCATACGCACTGCTTCCGGTAGACAGCACTCCGATGGATTTGCGCCGTCCGTTACTGATCAGTGAAGGAATAAACGAGGAATACGAGCAGCTTACGCTGGGAAAAGGATACGACCACAATTGGATATTGAATACAAAAGGCGATATTAAGCAATTGGCAGCCAAAGTATACAACGACAAAAGCGGTATCGTGCTCGACGTCTATACAAACGAGCCGGGAATACAGTTCTATAGCGGCAATTTCATGGGTATGACGGATAACGGCAAGAACGGCAAGATATATTTGCATCGCGGCGCTTTGTGCCTTGAGACGCAGCATTACCCCGACAGCCCCAACCATCCCGCGTTCCCAAGTACGGTTTTGCGTCCCGGTGAAAAGTATTACAGCCACTGCATTTACAAGTTTAAAACAGTTCAGGAGCCGGTAAACAAATGATAAGAATGAATAAATATGCAATTGTTTTTATGACCCTTGTAAGCTCGTTAGTCCTGAATTTTGCCGACGCCCAGAAGATTGTAAATATATGGGAAGGCAATCCTCCTACAAACAGTGAGCTTACAGGAGATGAAGTAGTCCGTAACGAAGGGGCTTCGATAGGTAACGTGACGACGCCGACGCTCGAAATACGCCTGCCTGACAAGAATATCGCCACCGGAATGGCGGTAATAATATGTCCGGGCGGCGGATATTCCGGTCTCGCCTATAATCACGAAGGCTTGATGGTCGCCGAATGGCTTAACAAAGAAGGTATTGCGGCTTTTATACTGAAATACAGAATGCCGAACAAGCACAAGGAAATTCCGATTGACGACGCATGGCAAGCTATCCGCCACGTGCGCGGACATGCTGCCGAATATGGCGTAAATCCTTCAAAGATAGGAATATGCGGTTTTTCAGCCGGAGGACACCTTGCCGCGACAGCTTCCACACACACAGTGGCTGAGGTTCCTGTCAGTTCTTTCGGCGGAGGACGCCCTGAAACTCATATAATAAGCGTTCGCCCCGACTTCTCAATCCTTTTTTACCCTGTTATAACGATGACGGAGTTTACCAATGGCGGATCACGGGATAATCTGCTTGGCGAAAAGCCTTCGAATGAAGATATTTATGTCTTTTCGAACGAGAAGCAAGTGAACTCGACCACGCCGCCTGCCATACTTTTTCTTAGCGACGACGATAAGGTAGTTGTGCCCGAAAACAGTATAAAATATTATGAAGCGCTGAAAAATAACGGAATACGCGCTTCGCTTTATATTTTTCCGACCGGCGGACACGGATGGGGATTCCGCGATACGTATGCTTATCACAAACAGATGACGGAACTGTTATCGGCTTGGCTTAAAGGATTATAGTGGCAATGCGAGCTTTTTTTACCGGAAATAAATTTTGTATTTTCCGCCATTTGTGCTATCTTTGTGCGGTTTTAAAAATATAAGATATATGGAAATAGTAGCAAGCGGAATACGTCCGACAGGAAATTTGCATCTCGGCAATTACTTCGGAGCGGTAAAAAGCTTCCTGAAGATGCAGGATGAGTATAACTGTTTTTTCTTCATTGCCGATTGGCATTCGTTGACTACGCATCCAAATCCTGTCAATTTACGTCAGAGCGTCAAAACTATTCTCGCGGAATATCTGGCTTGCGGGCTTGATCCGGAGCAGGCTACAATTTATGTACAAAGCGATGTGCGCGAGGTCGTGGAGCTTTATCTCTACCTCAACATGAACGCTTATCTCGGCGAGCTTGAGCGCGTTACGACGTTTAAGGAAAAAGTGCGTGCGCAACCCGACAATGTGAATGCCGGATTGCTGACTTATCCTTCGTTGATGGCTGCGGACATAATTGTGCACAAAGCGGTGAAAGTGCCGGTAGGCAAAGATCAGGAACAGAATATGGAGATGGCGCGTAAATTTGCGCGTCGCTTCAATAATATATATAATGTAGAGTTTTTCCCCGAGCCGGCGTCGTTTCATTTGTCGGACAAGGCGGTGAAAGTACCCGGACTTGACGGATCGGGCAAGATGGGCAAAAGCGAGGGGAACGCTATTTATCTGGTGGACGACGAGAAGACGATAAGCAGAAAAGTCATGCACGCCGTTACCGATTCCGGGCCGACAGAGCCGGACAGCGTCAAGCCGGAGCCTGTACAGAACTTGTTTACCATGATGGAAATAGTTTCGGGAAAAGAAACTTGCGACTATTTCAATGAGAAATACAATACCTGTCAGATACGGTACGGAGACATGAAAAAGCAGTTGGCGGCAGACATAAACGTATTTTGCGCTCCAATCCGCGAACGCATCATCGAAATAGCCGGTAACGAAGCCTACTTGGACAAGGTAATAGCCCTCGGAGCCGAAAAAGCTACGGTCAGCGCCTCCAAAACCTTGCAGGAAGTCCGTGAAATAATCGGTTTTCGACGGTAATAAGAACAGAGAAATAACATTGATTGAAACAATATTTACTAAATAATTAAAAATATAATATCATGAGTACAAACAGACGAGATTTTCTAAAAACCCTTGGTGGTGTGACGCTTTTTTCGATAGTGCCGCGCCATGTGCTTGGGAAAGGTTTTATTGCGCCGAGCGACCAATTGACGAAAGGCATTATCGGTACGGGCGGCATGGGACGCGGACATGTTAATTATGGCGCTACGCGCTTGGTTGCGGTATGCGACGTGGACAAAAAACATCTGGAACTGGGCAAAGCGCTCGTTAAGGATAAGATTGCTGCGTATCACGACTTCCGCGATTTGATTTTAGACCCGAACGTGGATATAGTCCATATTGCGACGCCTCCGCACTGGCACGGTATCATGTCGATTGAGGCGGCGAAGGCAGGCAAGGATATTTGGTGCGAAAAACCGATGACGCGCACCATCGGCGAAGGCAAACGTGTGATGGAAGCCATGGAACGGTACGGACGAATGTTCCGCCTGAACACGTGGTTTCGCTTTACCGACCAGTTCTATGGCTTGGGCACGCCGGTGAAACCGTTGAAGAAACTTGTTCAGAGCGGGTTGTTGGGCTGGCCTCTGAAAGTGACCGTCAGCAAACATACCGGCTTTGACTGGAAATTCTACTGGGTTGGGAAAGAATACCTTGAGCCGGAATCCATTCCTGCCGAACTGGATTACGACTTGTGGTTAGGTCCCGCGCCTTATAAACCGTACAATATCCACCGGACGCATCAGACTTTCCGCGGATATTGGGATTACGATGGCGGCGGACTGGGCGATATGGGGCAACATTACATCGATCCGGTGCAATATTTTCTGGATAAAGACCATACAAGCCCTGTAAAGGTGGAAGTGGATGCGCCGCAACAACATTCCGATGCCGTCGGAACATGGCGTTCCATTACATACACGTATGAGGACGGCTGCCAGATTGTACTCTGGGGCGGCGATTTCGGCGATCCGAATACGCCTTACATCGCAGGTCCGAAAGGCAATGTGTATAAGAATTTTGTATGCGACATTCCCGATTGGGAAAAGAAACTTGCCGATTATCCGGAGCCTGCGCCGCAGGTAACGAATTTTATCGAAAGTATCAAAACGCGCCAACCGTTTGCTCTGAACGAACGCAACGGATTCCGTTCGGCTACGATTGTGAACATGGGAGCGGTCGCTCTGCGCCTGAACAGGACGCTTGAGTTCGACCCTGTGAAACTTGAATTTATCAACGACGAAGCTGCCAATCGCTATTTGAATCAACCGATGCGTGCGCCGTGGACTATTTAATAATAATTATATGAAAAAAATATTTTTGACAATCAGCGCCGCATTATTGTTGTGCGGAAGCATGTTGACGGCGCAGACGCCGACAAACCGTTCGGTACGGACTATCGTTGCCGATGTACTTGCGCAGTTGCCTGCAAATAATCAGAAGAGTTACAACGAACTGATGAAAGACCTTGCCGGTACTGGCGAGGAAGGAATTTTGGCTTTAGTGAATCAATTGAACGCTCCGGGCAAAGGCAGCAATGCCGCAGTGGAATATGCGTTGAGCGGAGTGACGCATTATGTTTCCGCTCAAGGAAAGGAAACCGAGCGGAAAACGGTCGTGAATGCCTATAAAAAAGCGCTCGTGACGGTGACTGTGAATGAGATTAAATCCTTTCTGAATGAGCAGTTGCGTATGCTCGGAGAAAACGAAGCGCCACCGGCGGCAACAGAACAACCGATTCCGGCAGTAACAAAGACTTCGCCTGTGCATCAGCGAATTGCCGCTCTCCGGCAGGAAATACGACAAATAGCCGATAATAAGAAATCTTTGAATAAGAAGATATTAAATGCACTGAAAGACCCTTCGATCGAATATCGTTGCGCTGCTCTTGATTTTGCTTCGGCTTATGCGGGCGAGGAGTTATATGTGGAATTGCTGAAAACGGCTGCCAAGTCGAAAAATACAGCCGTCAAGGTAGACGTAATCAACTGGCTCGGCAGGGAAGCGCAATGTCCCGACAAGAAAGCGAAGTTGAGCGCTCTCGAAACAAGCCTTGAAACAACGGCTGTCGGCGACTTGATTAAACTGTTGGCAAGCAACGATTTCGACGTCCTGCAAGCGACTGCCGGAACGTTAGTCTCCATCGGCAACGTACAGGCGATACCCTCATTGGCGGGATTGTTGACAAACGACGATCCGCAGGTTATCGCAGTGGGACAGGAAGCATTATCCACGTTCAAGGGCGAAATTTCATCGGCTGTGGCTCGAATCGTTTCCGCCGCGCCCGACAAAGGCAAAATCGCTGCTGTGCAACTGTTGGCGCAGCGCAAGGCGGTCGGCAATATCAACACTGTGCTGGATTTGATTAAATCAGGCTCACCAGAAGTGAAAACCGCCGCATATACGGCTTTGAAAGACGTCGTGGGCGAAAAAGACCTGACGTTGCTGTTCGGTATGCTGGAATCGTCCGACGGTCAGGCGACGGCTCCGTTGCAACAGGCTGTAGTCTCCGCCTTGTCGTCGCTACCGGCCGGCCTACAGGCTGAAACCATTATTCGGCGGATATATCAGGCGGGAGAAAGCAAGAAGCATTTGTACTATTTGCCGTTAGCCGTCACGAAGGATGATAAGGCGATGGACATGATCACGGACGGATTCGCGAAAGGTAACAAGGAGGTAAAAGACGCTGCATTCGAGGCATTGCTGAACTGGAACGGTCGGGAAGCTGCCGACAAAATCTTCGCCGTCTGCAAAAATCCGTCGGCGTCCGCATATTTCGACCGCGCTCTGACGGCGTATGTCAAACTCGCTTCCGATCCTGCCCTGACAGGCGAAAACAGGTTGATTTTCCTGCGTAAGGCAATGGAAACAGCCAAGACCGACGCGCAGAAAAACGACATCCTGAAACAAATCGGGAAAACCGGCACGTATCCCGCGCTGCTGTACGCAGGCGAATTTATCGGCCGAAGCGCACTGAAAGAGACGGCTGCACAGGCTGTGATGGACATTGCGCTGAATAACAGTGAATATACCGGCGAAAATGTTGTTGCTTTATTAAATTTGGCGTCCGCCGCTTTGAGCAATCCCGATGCGGACTATCAGCGTCAATCCATCAAAAAGCATTTGGACGAAATGCCGAAGGAAAAGGGCTTTGTTTCCATTTTCAACGGCAAAGACCTGACCGGATGGAAAGGACTTGTAGAAAATCCGATTGCCCGCACCAAAATGAAACCTGCGCAGTTGGCAAAGGCTCAGATAAAAGCCGACGAGCAGATGCGGAAAGACTGGGTAGTGGAAGACGGTTTGCTGGCATTTGCCGGCAAAGGTTACGACAACCTCTGCACGGAGAAGCAATACGGTGATTTTGAGATGTATGTGGACTGGATGCTTGATCCGGCAGGACCTGAAGCGGATGCGGGTATTTATCTGCGCGGCACGCCGCAGGTACAGATTTGGGACACGGCGCGCACGGACGTAGGCGCACAGGTCGGCTCCGGCGGTTTGTACAACAATAAAGTCAATCAGAGTAAACCGTCTAAAGTGGCGGATAACAGGTTGGGCGAATGGAACACGATGTTTATCAGGATGGTGGGCGACCGCGTAACGGTCAAGCTGAACGGCGAATTAGTAGTCGACGACGTTATTCTCGAAAACTACTGGGATCGCAACCTGCCGATTCCCGCTATCGAGCAAATCGAGTTGCAGGCGCACGGTAGCAAGGTGTATTACCGGAATATCTACGTCAGGGAACTTGAACGCCCGGAGCCGTTCCAATTGTCGGCCGAAGAGAAAAAGGACGGCTTCAAAATCTTGTTTGATGGCACTAACATGCACGAATGGACAGGCAATCTGGTTGATTACACGTTGGAGGACGGTTGCATTTCGATGATTCCGAGCCGTCATTTCGGGGGAAACCTCTATACGAAAGAGGAGTATGCCAATTTCTCATTTCGTTTTGAGTTTCAGTTGACTCCTGCCGCTAATAACGGCGTCGGCATCCGCACTCCGATGGAAGGCGACGCTGCTTATGTCGGAATGGAAATACAGATTCTTGACTGCGAACATGCTGTTTATAAAGATATCATGCCGTATCAACATCATGGCTCGATTTACGGAGTCATCGCTGCGGAACACGGCGCAATGAAACCCATAGGCGAATGGAATACCGAAGAAATATATGCCGACGGCGATCATATCCGCGTTACGCTCAACGGCAAAGTAATTCTCGACGGCAATATCCGCGAGGCAGCTAAAAACGGCACGATTGATCACAACGAACATCCCGGACTGTTCAACAAGGGCGGTCATATCGCGTTTCTGGGGCACGGCTCGCCGCTGAAATTCCGGAATATTCGGGTGAAACGGTTGAATTAATTGAAAATTAGGAGAGCGTATCATCGTTATTGCGAGGAAGTTACTAAACGGGGTTAGCAAACGGGAAGAATGACGAAGAGAAAACGCTGCGCTTGCCGTCATTGCGGGCTTGGCCAGCAATGACGGTTTGCTTTGTTCCTTATAATGACGAAAACGTTCTATCATGTTCCGGGGTCAGTAGTAAAACCCTGTGTTTGATAATCAAAAAAACATATATTTATATAAAATGGCATGTTGCAATCGTCCATTGGCATGTTCCAACGATTCATTGGTACGTTCCAACAGTTCATTGGTACGTTTCAACGGTTAATTGGCATGTTCCAACGGCTCATTGGCATGTTGCAATCATCCATTGTCATGTTCCAACG
>JAITPH010000004.1 GCA_031289515.1 Tannerella sp. | reverse complement strand
CGAGGATTGAAAATTGAAGAAATATTATGCCGAACGGAGACAGTCCGCCGTCATTATAAGGAAGTTACTAAAAGAGTTTAGCAAGCAAAGGAATGACGAAAGCGTGTCATGTCGACCGGAGCGCAGCGTAGTGGAGACATCTCCGTGCCGACTAACAGACATCTCCGCCACGCTCCACTCCGCTGCGGTCGACATGACGGAATAGGCAATTTGTTTCACGTGGAACATTGGTTTTAGTGGTAATTGTACAAAAATATTGGATAGAATATGATGTTTCAATACAAAATTATGATATAAAACGAGCTTTTTAAGGCTTACATGTTGGTAAAAAATGATATTATATATAAGAATAATAAATGCAAGAAAGCTATAAAGACCATTTGAATTTGATTCTGGCTACTCTTCCTGAACAGCCGGGATGTTATCAGTTTTTCGACGAAAAAGCTGTGATTATTTATGTCGGTAAAGCCAAGAATCTGAAGAGAAGAGTTTCTTCATATTTCCAAAAAGAACATTTGGAAAATAAAACAAGAGTACTTGTGAAACAGATTCGGGACATCAAATATATTGTCGTCGATTCGGAAGAAGACGCTCTTTTACTCGAAAACAACATGATAAAGCAGTATCGACCGCGTTACAATGTCTTGCTTAAAGACGATAAAACGTATCCTTATATTGTAATCAAGAATGAACATTTTCCGAGAATTTTCCAGACCAGAAACATTGTCCGGGACGGCTCGAATTATTACGGACCCTATGCTTCCGTTTACACGGCAAAAACCATGCTTCAGATGATTAAATCAATTTACAAGGTACGTACCTGCAAATTGCCTCTTTTGTCCGAATCCATTTCGATCGGGAAGTATAGAGTTTGTCTGGAATATCACATAAAACGCTGTAATGCTCCCTGTATCGGACATATTCATGTCGAAGAATATAACGAACAAATCTCCGAAATCAAGGAAATTTTGAAGGGTAACAGTTCGCTTATAACGAATCTGTTGCTGGCTCAAATGCGCCGTTATTCGGATGCCATGCTTTTTGAAGAAGCCCAGTATTTAAAAGAAAAGTATGAGGTACTCGAAAACTATCGTTCGCGTTCTACTATCGTCACATCCGTATTGAATAACCTCGATGTTTTTTCGTTTGACGAGAACGAAAAATCCGCGTACATCAATTATATGCACATTAAAAACGGCTCGGTCGTACATGTTTACACGCTGGAGTTTAAGAAGAAACTCGACGAGCCGAAAGAGGAACTTCTGGAATTGGGTATCGTGGAAATGAGAGAGCGTTTTGAAAGTCAGGCAACGGAAATAATAGTTCCGTTTTTTCCGGATACGGTAAATCCCGACAAAATAACATATACCATTCCGCAGAAAGGAGACAAGAAAAAGTTATTGGATTTATCGACTCAAAACGTAAAACAATACAAGGCGGACTGCCTGAAAAGAGCCGAGAAATTCAATCCCGAACAACGAACTACAAGGTTGCTCAAAACGATACAAAACGACTTGCATCTGCCGGTTTTGCCGATTCATATAGAGTGTTTTGACAACTCGAATATTCAGGGAACAAGTCCGGTCGCCGCCTGTGTCGTATTCAAAAAAGGCAAGCCTTCGCGGAAAGATTACCGTCATTTTCATATAAAAACGGTTGTCGGCGCTGATGATTTCGCTTCGATGGAAGAAATCGTAACCCGCCGTTATAGCCGGTTGCTGGAAGAAAGCATGCCGTTGCCGCAGTTGATAGTTATTGACGGCGGAAAAGGGCAGTTGAACGTAGCGGCAAGGGTTTTGCAGAAGCTGGATTTGTTCGGTAAAATCACGGTCATAGGACTTGCCAAAAGGCTGGAAGAGATTTTTTATCCCGACGATCCGGAGCCGCTTATTCTGGATAAAACATCGGAAACATTGAAAGTCATCCAGCATTTACGCGATGAAGCGCATCGTTTCGGCATTACTTTTCACCGCGATGTGAGAAGTAAAAAGCAGATCGTCTCGGAACTTGACGGCATAAACGGAATAGGCGAGAAGACTAAAACCGTATTGTTGAACAAATATAAAAGCGTCAAGCGGTTGCGCAATATTCCTGCCGACGAGCTTGTTGCGCTGATAGGAAAACAAAAAGCCGACGCATTGATCGACGGTTTGAAACAAAATATTGTGGAATTAAAATAACAATGATATGAGAGCAGTAATTCAAAGAGTAAAACATGCTTCGGTTACTATCGACGGCGAGGTGAAATCCTGCATCGAACAGGGTCTTTTGATATTCGTCGGGATAGAAGACGCCGATAACAGCGAAGACACGGAATGGCTGTCGAAGAAGATAGCCAACTTGCGAATATTTGACGATGAAAGCGGAGTGATGAACATGTCGCTCACGGAGATAGACGGCGAAGCGCTCGTTGTAAGCCAGTTTACTCTCCACGCAATGACGAAGAAAGGCAACAGGCCGTCGTATATCAAAGCGTCGAAACCGGAAATCGCCATTCCCTTATATGACGATTTCTGCAAGGAACTGGGCAGTCGGGTGGGGAAAGAAGTAAAAACAGGCGTTTTCGGCGCTGACATGAAAGTCCGGCTTTTGAACGACGGACCTGTAACGATTTGGATTGATACTAAAAACAGGGAATGATATGGAAGATTTGACTGTGAGAGAAGCTCAACAAAAGGTTGACGACTGGATTAAAACTTACGGAGTGCGCTACTTTAACGAATTGACGAATATGGCAATTCTTGTCGAAGAGGTCGGCGAACTGGCGCGTGTGATTTCACGCCGCTACGGTGAACAGTCATTTAAGGAAAACGAAAAGGATATTAGCCTCGCGGACGAATTGACCGACGTTATGTGGGTCTTGATATGTCTGGCAAATCAGACCGGAGTAGACCTGACTTCGGCTTTTATCGAAAATATGAAAAAGAAAACGGAAAGAGACAGTGAACGACATAAAAATAATATTAAACTATAAGTTATGGACATACATGAACATGAAATGGAGCATACTCATTTGGAAATAAATAAGTATAGCGAAGCAATCGGTAAATTTTCGACGCTTCCTTCGGACGAAGAGGTGTCGACTATCGTTAATTCATTAATAAACAGGCATTTTAAGGAGAATTTTGTGCCCGACGTGTTGAAGCATATTCACGGATGCATCGATTTGACCGCGCTGACAAGTCTTGATACGAAGGAAAGCGTTTGGAAAATGGTCGATAAATTCGTGAACGACCGCGAAGGCGTTCGTCCCGACGTGGACAATGTCGCCGCGATATGCGTTTATCCCCTGTTTGTCAATACCGTCAAGCAGGCTCTTACGGCAAAAGACGTGAAAATAGCGTCCGTTGCCGGCGGATTTCCTGCTTCCCAGACATTTACCGAAATCAAAGTCGCGGAGACGGCGATGGCGGTGATGGACGGCGCCGACGAAATAGACGTGGTAATGAATCTCGGTTATTTTCTGGAAGGTGATTACGAGACGCTTGTCGACGAATTGAGCGAAGTGAAAGACAGTTGCCGACATGCGAAAATGAAAGTGATTCTCGAAACAGGCGCGTTGGCGTATACGGAGAATATCAGAAAAGCGACAATACTTGCGGTTTATTCGGGCGCCGATTTTGTAAAGACTTCTACCGGCAAAAATTATCCGGGCGCTTCGCCTGAAGCAGTTTATGCGATGTGCCGGGTAGTAAAGCAATATGCCGGTCTGACAGGCAGAAGGGTAGGGATAAAAGTGGCCGGAGGCGTAAGAACGGCCGAAGACGCCGTCCGCTACTATACAATCGTGAAAGAAGTATTAGGCAAAGAATGGACAACAAAAGAACTTTTCCGTATCGGAGCAAGCAGCCTGATCGAAGAACTGGATTCTTTGATAATTGACAGTTGACGGTTGCCGACGTCTGCGTTTGCCGTCTGCGCTTGCCGTCATTGCGGCAGTAACCGTCATTGCGAGGAACGAAGCAATCCAGCGCCCTGATAGTCCGGATTGCTTCGTTCCTCGCAATGACGAAGGAGGGAGTCCGTCATGACGGACGCGCAGAGACAAAAAAACATCTCCGTTCGATTGGATTTGCAATCCAATCGCTTGGAATATAAGGATTT
>JAITPH010000274.1 GCA_031289515.1 Tannerella sp. | reverse complement strand
CGAGTATCTGGAAGAGAAATACGTAACCTTGCTCAAGATGACTTTAAACAGGGTGTTCGGAGAAGGTACTACACTTAAATACCGCGTTATGGTCAGCGGTCAGAACAGGCAGACCAACGGAAGCGTGGTAACATATCCCGGAGAAGAATCGAAGAGTTTGCCGTCCCATACGCCAAACAGGACAGATTCGACCAAAGCGCCCGGGCCGTTCAAGGTTGCACCGCAGGACTTGGACACGCAACTGAATCCGCGATATAATTTCGACAACTTTTTTGAGGGCGAAAGTAACAAACTCGTGCGTACCGTTTCGGAGAATATAGCGTCGAAGCCGGGTATTACCACCTTCAATCCTCTGTTTATCTACGGGCCGTCGGGCGTCGGCAAGACTCACGTTTGCCATGCGATAGGGCTGAGAATACGCGAGCTTTATCCCGAAAAACGTGTGTTATACGTCTCTTCAAACATGTTTTACCGGCAATTTGCAGACGCCGTCAAAAAAAATACAACGAACGACTTCTTGAGCTTCTATCAAAGTATAGACGCCTTGATTTTAGACGATATACATGAATTGATAAGCAAAGTAAAGACGCAGGAGATTTTCTTTCAGATATTCAACAACCTGCATCAGTTAGGCAAGCAACTCGTGCTTACGTGCGACCGCGCTCCGGTCGATTTGCAAGGCATGGAAGAAAGGCTTATCTCGCGAATGAAATGGGGAATGACGGCGCAGATAGACCGCCCCGACCTCGAACTGCGCAGAAAAATCCTTCGCACCAAAATCGAACATGAAGGGCTGGAAATACCGGAAAATGTTTTTGAATTTATAACGGAACATGTTACCGAAAACATCCGCAACCTCGAAGGAATACTCGTCTCGTTGATGACAAACTCCGTTATCACGAACAAGGATATTGACATCACGCTTGCCCGTAACGTCATCAGTCAGATTGTGCGCTTGGAGAAGAAAGTACTGACTGTTAACAAGATACAGGAGACGGTGTGTCGCTATTTCAATCTTGACGAAGCGCTTGTAATGTCGAAATCACGCAAACGCGAGATAGTTCAGGCGCGTCAGATAACGTCGTATATCGCGAAGAAATATACGAACGAATCACTTTCGCATATCGGCAAGATAGTAGGCGGCAAAGACCATGCTACGGTGCTTCATTCGATAAATTTGGTAAAAGACCAGATGGAGGTAAACAAGCCTTTCCGCCTGACGGTAGAAGCCATCGAAGGATGCCTTAAACAATGAAATCAAACGCCTTAGGCGTGACGATTGAGGCCACACTTTTTCATTTTTTTACGTATTTTTTTTTAAAGTCCCTTCCGTTTTGCTTCGTCCCAGATGGCGTCCATTTCGGCAAGGGACATTTCTTTTAACGGACGGCCTTTTTCTATCGTCTGCGATTCGAGATAATTGAAACGGCGGATAAACTTACGGTTTGTACGCTCAAGCGCGTTATCCGGATTTATCTTGTAAAGACGAGCGGCATTAATCATGCTGAAAAGGAAATCGCCGAACTCGTCCTCTATTCTGTCATCGTCCATAAGTTCTATTTCGAGCCGCAGTTCTGCAAGTTCCTCTTCGACCTTGTCCCAGACCTGCTCGCGGCGCTCCCAGTCAAAGCCTACGTTGCGCGCTTTCTCCTGTATGCGTTGCGCTTTCACGATCGAAGGCAGGGCTGCGGGAACGCCTTCGAGTACGGTTTTGTTGCCGCCGCGCTCCTTGAGCTTCAGCTGCTCCCAATTTTGCTCAACCTTATGCGCGGTATCGGCATTGACGTCGCCAAAGACGTGCGGATGACGGTATATCAACTTATCACACAAGCTCTTACATACGTCTCCCATGTCGAAATCGCCTTTCTCGGAAGCTATCTTCGCGTAAAAAATCACATGAAGCAGCAAATCGCCGAGTTCTTTTTTAATATCGTCGCGGTCGTCGCGAATAAGAGCGTCGCAAAGCTCATAAGTCTCCTCGATTGTATTTGTACGCAGGCTTTCATTCGTTTGCTTCCTGTCCCACGGACATTTCTCGCGCAACTCGTCGAGAATATCAAGCAACCGCCCAAATTCGTCCATCCGTTCTTGCTTTGTAGTCATTTATTTGTTTTTTAGACTGTATTGTTTTTTTCCTTTTTCGAGGAAATTGATATATTTTGATATATCTTCGTCGTAAGAATAAGAAGGCGACATCGGAAATCCGTTATTATCAAGGATAATATAGAAAGGCTGGGCATTTGCGCCGAATTTGCTTCGTTGCAGATAGCTCCATTTGTCGCCGACCGTTCTCAGGATACGCAGTTTGCCGTTTTCGGTAATCTCAATATTTTCAGGCAGTTTGGTCTTATCGTCGACCATAAGCGTGACGAGCACAAAGTCGTTCTCGATAATACTCTTAACTCGCGTATTTGTCCAGACCGCAGCCTCCATCTTACGGCAATTGACGCATCCGAAGCCGGAGAAATCAATAAGGACAGGCTTCCGAACTCTTGCCGCATCCGCCATGCCGGCTTCGTAATCGTCGAATTGAGCGTGCACTCCGCTGTCGTCCAGATTGAAATCCTGCGTGAAAAGCGGCGGCGTGAACGCGCTGATAGCTTTCAGCGGAGCGCCCCACAAGCCGGGAATCATATATATCGTAAATGCGAATGATATTATCGACAAAAACAAGCGGGAGACGGAGATGTGTTTAAGTTCCGAGTCGTGTTTGAAACTGATTTTTCCCAAGAGATACAGACCAAGCAGTCCGAAAATAACTATCCAGAGGACGAGAAACACTTCGCGGTCTAATATGCCCCAACCGTAGGCGAGGTCGGCTACAGACAGGAATTTCAGCCCCAAAGCAAGTTCGAGAAAGCCCAAAACAACCTTGACGGAGTTGAGCCAACCGCCCGATTTAGGCATGTTCTGAAGCATATTCGGAAAAATCGCAAACAAGGCGAAAGGTATGGCAAGCGCAAGTGCGAAACCGAACATGCCTATTGCCGGGCCAACGGAATCGCCCTGCGAAGCGGCTTCGACGAGCAGCGTCCCGATAATCGGGCCGGTGCACGAAAACGAGACGAGAACAAGCGTAAAAGCCATAAAAAAGATACTCAACAATCCAGTTGTAGTATCGGCTTTGCTGTCCATTTTGTTTGTCCACGACGACGGCAAAACAAGCTCGAACGCGCCGAAGAAAGAACTTGCAAAAACGACAAGCAAAAGGAAGAAAATGATATTGAATATGGCATTGGTAGAAAGGTCGTTGAGCGCGCTTGCCCCGAAAATACCGGTTATGAGCAGCCCCATGGCGAGATAAATCACGATGATGGAGAGACCGTAGAGCAGCGCATCGCCGATTGCCTTTCGGCGGCTTTTCGTTCTTTTGAGAAAGAAACTGACCGTCATAGGAATCATAGGCCACACGCAGGGCGTCAGCAAAGCGAGCAAACCGCCCAGAAATCCGGCTACAAAAATGAAAAGCAGCGAATTGTCGGCTGCCGACGAAGTCTCGTCGCCAAGCGCTTTCAACTCGTCGATAACAGGCTGCCAGAGCGAGGCGCTTTCATTTCCGGTAACGCCCGCATAGAATACAGCCTTTTCATCTTTCATTTTTAATTCTACAACAGGAACTCGCTTCTCGGCGTCTTTCGAGTTGTCGGGGGAAGCGTCTCCTTCCTGCGAAGAAATGCTGTCGGTAACCGTTACGTCGTCATTTGCAACGTCATCGACAGAAGTTGGAGTTGCATCGCCCGCTTCGGCTTCGGCGTCGGCAGTCAATTTTTTAATATGTCCGTTGTTGAACGAAAAAGGAACACGGTCGGGCGGAACACATGTCACGTCGTTACAAGCCATAAATTCTATCTCGCCGGATACCTTGAATTTCTTTATATCGGTGACTTTTATTTTCTGTACAAAAGAAACTTCCCGGGTAAACCAGCGAATATCCATGTCAAACTGTTTATCGAATACTTCTGTCGGCTTGACGGAAGGTAGCGGCTTGCCTGCAAGCTCCGCGCCCTGCAAGACCTCGAAAGTTATGGCGGTAGATGCGGGACCGCCGTCCGGCAAGTTCATATCATACAAATGCCATCCTCTTTCGATGTCGGCTTTGAAGACTATTTCTTTTTCGGATGCAGAGTGTTCGACGATGTCTATCGTCCACTTTACCGGCTCGTGAATTTGTGCCTGTATATTAAGTAAAAACATAAACAGGCATGATAAAATATAAAATCGTTTCATAATCAAATTTTAAAAATTAATGTTTATCCCAGCCATTGCAGTAAATGGTTGCAACGGATATCCGTAATACAATTCCTGCTTTTGGAACAGGAGGTTATTAAATTGCGCATAAACGCCGAACGTATCGCCGAACTTCCACGACGCGCGCAGACGCAAATCGTTTATCGATTTCATTTCTACGTTCTCCATGTTTACGCGGGCGTACAATCCCGATAACATGCAGTAGTCGAGGCTTATGGTCAGGGGCGTCAAGGGTCGGGCGTTGATACCGAGATTCAGCGTCAACGACGGCAAACCGTAAGCCTCTATCTCCGTGTCCTTGTCTATGCTATGATCCATGTATGCGTTTTTCCACGTTTCTTCGTGCTTCAGGTTATAACTGTTGAAGACGCCCTTGATGTAGAAATCGAACAGTCGCCGATAATCGTACTTTAAAGACGCTCCGACATTAAAGCGTTGAACGGTCGGCTGATATGCAACGCTGACATTCTTAAACGCATCATATTCAGAGTCAACAAACGGACTGTACAGTACTTCTGCAACAGTATATTTATAACCGGCAAAGAGGTCGAACCACAAGCCTGCGGAAGGGCTGCTGCTCACTCCAAGTTTTGCGTCCGCCCATGTTTTTGAAGGATCGGGAGTAAAGGCAGGATTTATGTAGCGGTTTGTACGCGACAATTCAGCCATTGTATTCGACGCCAGACCGCCGCCGAGCTTTATATAAAAAAGTCCGGTATTGGCAAACGGAACGTCGAGCGACATGTTAGGCGAGGCAAAGACGTCGGTCTCGCCGCCCTGCGTGGTAAGCGACAGGTTCACTCCTACAAGCAACCTCAACTTTTCGTCTTCCAGCAGGAAATAAGGATTGAGCGTAGCGTCGAAACGCGCGTCAAAAGCGGCGCTGTCAAGTCGCGGAAGTCGAGACTGCATCGCCGCAGTGTAGCTTAAAAAATTCATTTTCAAATCTGCGCCGAAACGCTTTCCGTCGTTCTCCGGCGAATTTAGCCCAAGATTTATCCCGAAATTATTTTCATTCATTCCGTCGAGTTCCTTCGACAATGAATATTTCTGCTTGAAACCGGTATAATCGACGCCTATATGGTAGCCTGTCGAAGCTGTCGAATTTGTGGCTACTCCGGCGTAAACATTGATAATTCGATTGCTTTGATTCGTTGCCGTATCGGGGTCTGCATAAGGAGAAGAAGCAATATCCGGAGGAGAGTATATCCCATAATAATTGAAAGTCGAATAGCCGAAATTACCGCCCAGATTGAGGGTAATATTATCGAAAAAATGTTTTAAGTCGAGCGCTGCGAGGTTATCGTTGAATTTCGCCTTGCGTTTTTCGTAATCACCGTCCAACGGCGTCACGTTTCCGTTAGCCGAGCGATGCGAGAAATACGCGCTCAGCACGTCGGCGTCCGTATTTATCAGCTTATAGCCTATATCGCCGACAAGATTCATCGACATTCCGCCGCCCAGATGCAGATATCCGTTGCGCATACCGTGTTCCACGTCGGTCATCAGTACGCTTGACGGCAGCACGTTTATTATTTTTTTCGTAGAAACCGGAGCCGTATAATCCGAGTAGACGATAGGACGCTTTGTGATGACTATCTCCGGGACTTCCGGCAGTATGTTCACTTTAGCGGCATCCTGTACTATCGGGTCGTATTCGCGTTCGAGAGTCATCTCTCTGTTCATATTCTGCTGCTGTTCTTTCATGTCCTCCTGTGCGAAGCCGGAACGGTTGGCTGCAAATAAAAGAACAACTATCATCAATGCTTGTATATTACGCTTTATCATGTCTTATTTATTTTTTATTTTTTCCAGTCTGTTTTCTATCATGCGCTCTATTTCTTCGTTTCCGCCATAATTTCTTTTGAGGGAAGTAAGATATTGACGCGCCTGAAAATAATCCCCCTTGTCAATATATATATCGGACAGAAGAATGAAGCCGCGCGCTAACCAATACTGGTGCGGCGTGCCGTTTTCGATGAAATTCAAAAGCTCTTTTTCCGCCCGCGCCACATCTTTATTATTGTAATACAGCTGGGCAAGCTGATACTTGGCTTCCGCTCCGTATTCGGTGCGGGTATCTTTGCTTAGCGCCGTCAGGTCGCCTGTGGCTTTGACCGTCTCGCCCAGTTTAAGATACGACTTGGCGCGCAGGTAACGTGCTTCCATCTCTATATCGGGCGAGAGATTGACCTCCTTGAGCAACTCGTTTGCCGTTTCGAGAGCCTCCTTTTCGTTTCCGGTAAACTGGGCGCATCTCATAATGCCGAGCTTTGCCGCTTCACGGTTTTCGCGCGATTCGGCTACATTCCGCAACTCGCGGAACGTCTCGATAGCTGCCGCATAGTCTTTTTCCATGTATTCTATCTCCGACTTGCGCGCCAGCGATTCTTCGCGAAACTTGGGATCGCCGCTGTTGAGGACTGTCGCAAACAAACTCTTTGCGCGCCGGTAATCTTTCCTGTCGAAAGCAATCTTGGCGAGATAGTAATTTGCATTTGAACTGAAAGCGCCGCCGGGATACAGATTCAGATAGCTCGACAGGCTTCTCTGCGCTCCCTCGAAATCGCCTCTGGTAAACAGTCTTTCGGCGGCAAGATATGTCAGCGAATCCTGCTCGCTTATCTCTATGTGCACGTTGCCGCCGAGCGAATTGACGTATGTGGCATAAGAGCTTATGTCGTTCTTGTCTATATAAACCGATTTCAGGTCTTGAACGGCCACTTTCGCTTCCTCGCTGCCCGGATATTCGCTTATCACGCGCTTGTAGGCGTCGATCGAGCGCTCCATCTGATTGTCGTTGTAATAGAGCAAGCCGAGCTGTACTCCCGCTTTAGGGGCAAGGCTGCTTTGGGGATAGTTGTCCATCAGTTTTCTGAACGATTCCGCGCCTTCGCCGTATTTTTCCATCAAGACGTATGAACGCCCGCGCTCGAAAAGCGCGTCGTCGATATATTGCGATTCCGGATAGTTGTTTATGATATTGTCCATCATAAGAATCTTTCCGGCGTAATCCTTTTTCAGTCCGAGGACGAAACCTTTCTGGTAAGTGGCATAATCGGCAGACGAAGGCTGAAGCGCCACCGCCCGCGAATAGTTCGTTTCGGCTTCGGTAAACTTGCGGTCGTAGAACAGGCAGTCGCCGATGCGGTTGTAAGCGTCGGCGAATGATTTTGACCGGTCGTTCTTTTCGAGCGTCGTGTAACGCCGGAAAGAGACAAGCGCCTGCTCAAAATCCTGACGCTTGAAATAACAGTAGCCGAGATTGTAGTAAACGAGCGAGTAGATGCTCGAAGCGCTGCGTCTCGCCACATTCTGATACGTGTTGAAATCGGAGATGGCGTCGGCATACCGGCTCAGGCGGTAATACGCTTCTCCCCGCCAGAAGTATGCGTTTGCGCGGGCGTCGCCGTCATAATTGCCAAGCTCTACCGTCCGGTCGAAATATTCTATTGCCTCTTCCATATTGACGTTCATGAAATTCTGGCTGCCGAGCTGAAACAGTATGTTTTGCTTGGCTTCCATTATTTTGAGGCTTGGCTTGCGGATTTTCTCTATCGATTCGAGAGCGCCGACATAATTCTTCGAGGTGAGGTAGACCTCGACAAGATAATCGTTCACCTTATCGGAATACTGCGAATCGGGGAAATCGTTGATAAACTTCTCAAACACTTTCACCGATTCGCCGAAACCGGTAAACGACGTTTCATGTATCAGAAGGGCGTAATTGTAGAGCGCCGTTTCCTGCACTTTCCTGTTGAACGTCATCGAGCCTGCCTGCTCGAAAGCCATGCGGGCATTGCTCTTGTCGCCGTCCATCAGGTAGCTCTGACCGAGATAAAGAGACGCGCTCTGGGTCATCTCGTCGTCGTCGGCGATTGTACGCGAAAGGGCGTCGACGGCATTCGCGTAGTCGCCGTGGTTATATTCGCAGGTACCGAGCAGATAAAGCTCGTCGCGCGAAGGCTCGTCCACTATCGACACGTATTTTCTCAACATCGAAAGCGACATGTCCTGATTGCCGAGCTGATAATAGGAGTTTCCGGCTATGCGGTACAGTTCGGCGTTGTTTCCGCTCTTGGGAAACGAGCGGAGAAGGCGCTCGGTCAGCTTGACAACCTCGTCGTAATTGCCTTCTATATAGTTGATCTGCGCGATGTAATAGTTCGCCTGTTCGCCGTATGCCGGATTCCGCCTCAGACGGTTAAATTCCGCCGCCGCTTCCTTGTAGTTGCCCGTCAGATAGTCGATATAGGCGATGTAGTATATCGACGCCTCCATGTATTCTCCGTTATACTCGCGGACATCGGCGAAGTTGTTGCGCGCCGCCTTCAATTCGCCGTTTTCCATCTGCGAGTATGCGAGCCGGTAGCCCCAGGCCTCCTGCCGAACGTCGCTCAGGGCGTCCCGGCGGACGTCGGCGAACCAGCGTTCGGCGCTCCCGTAATCCTTTTTTTCAAAGTAGCATGTTCCGATCATGAAACATGCCTCGTCGCCGTGTTGCGAATCGGGATGAGCGGTCAGATACGATTCGAGGATGTCGGAAGCATCGTCCCTGCCCTGTTCGAAGGCGATGAAAGCCAGCATGTAACCGGCTTCCTGAACAAGGTCGGCGTTTTTGGATACTTTCCTGTACTGTTCGAGTTTGTCGACGCATCCGGCATAGTTCTTCATTTCAAAGAAGTCCCTGCCTTCCGAAAAAAGTCTGTCAGCCGAATCAAACTGATGAGAACGCTGTCCGCTTGCCGCAATTGAAGCGACCAGACACAACGATAAAATTATTTTTTTGCTTGCCATCATATTGTATATTCATAATTGGCGCAAATTTACAAGAAATAATTGTATTTTCATAGCAACCGGCAAATTTTTCATGTTTTTTACGACAAAACACGCTCTTTTCTGCCGATAGCGGGCTAAAAAAGAGCTGTTATGCCGAGTTCTCGGTCGATATGACAGGAGGGAGACGAGAACGTCGTGTCGACCGGAGCGCATCACAACCGGATGCAGCAAAAAAACTCCCCCTGCCATACAAGTACGACAGGGGGAAGTTCTCAATCAATTCCTAATTCTTAATCGTCAATCGTCAATTGAAATTTGACAATTTCCAATTAATAAACGGCTTTAACGCTGTTTGCGCCGCTTACAATAACATATATACCGCGTTCGCGCAGATTGATACGCTGTTCGGTAGAGTTAGCCTTAGCGTTGTAGAGCAGTTGTCCGCGCAGGTTGTAGACGTTCAGTTGCTCACCGATAACGAGACCGCGTACAAGCAACCCGCCGCCGGTAGGCGCTACCGTCAATGTAGCGGCTGCGACTTCT
>JAITPH010000269.1 GCA_031289515.1 Tannerella sp. | reverse complement strand
GTTGATTGCGCAAATATACGTTTTTTTTTCGGAAAACAACAAATGTTCGGGATAATAAATCCGAATGAACGCATAACGTAAGGGCGGGGCGCACTCTGTCTCTACAATCATCATTTTGCGGTATTTTTCCGTTCGGCGTAACGCACGGAGACATCATTTGTCAATCCTCATTTGTAGTTAACGTTCCTTGCAACAAAGTACAAGGCGAAAACTTTGCTTCTAAGACGATGAAATCTTGAGCTTTCGTCAAACAGGGAGGGATACTCGCCGTTTTGCCTGCCTAAACCTGTCCATTGCTTGCAACAACGCGCCGAAAGCGGTATAATACTCCTTTTCTTCCGGCGTTCTCATTTCTTTTTGTTGTTGAATGAAAGCACGGGTGGCGGCATCGGCACACTCTTGTTCCTCTTTTGATACAGGCTCTTGTATTCCAATAAAACCTATATCGTCCAACTGATAAATTTTTTCTTTCGTATTCATAGTTTTTATTTTTTTTAGAAAAAGTCAGGATAATATTTGTTTATTAAAAATTTTGCTGCATTTGTTTCAATAATCATTCGTTGCCCGCCAACAGATATTGCCCCCAAAGAGATAATGTAATGATTTATCAAAACGGTTTTTGCGTCAAAAGCGACATAACCCTCAAATCCTTTCAGAAAAGACAACTTACAAACAAAAGCTACCAAATTACCGGCTACACCCCTATGAAGTTTGTTCTGCCCAATATTAAGCGGTGAACTCTCTATCAAATTCATTAAAATGTAGCCGATTTGAGATGTCAAACTTACCAAGCCCTGAATTTTTTCGGGTTGTTTGCAGAGAACTAACTTATATACCTCCTTTGAAGTATTGTTCAGTTCTTTCCCCCAGTCGAAATTCCAACCGTTTTTTTTGCCTGCTTGCGACAAATCCTGTCTCATAAAAGGCAATATGTCAGTCGGGTAATTTTCGCCCGTTTGGGCATTTTCGATGGAGTGTGTCAGCTTATCTATTTCAAATTCTAAATTCATATTCCTATTGCATAATAATCGCAAAGGTACAAATAAATTTTGAATAAACAAATAATATAGAGACGGGACGCACCCCGTCTCTACAACAAACGGCAAACCCTTTTATTTCTTTTTAGCCTTGTTTTGGGCGGCTTTTTTCTGTCGTGCCGCTTTTTCCTTGGCGCGTCGTTCCTTTTCTTTCTGTTTTAGGCGTTCTTTTTGTTCTTTTGCCTTTTTGCGGCGGTCTGCTTCCTTTTGTTTGAGGGCTTCCTTTTGCTGTTTTTTCTTCAGTTTTTCGGCATCTTCCTTCGAGAGGACGCCTTCCTGTGACGAGGCTTCGGCTTCCGACAATGCTTCGGCTTCGCGTTTGCGGATTTCCTGAATTTGCTCGAACGTCAGTTCGCCGTCGATGCGCTCCAAAGGCTTTTCTTCGACTATGGTATCCGATTGTATTTCGTCCTCTCCGGCAAATTCTTTCACCGTTTTCAGACTTTCTTCAATCGTTTTGTATTCCTCCGTCTCCTTGATGCGCTTAAACAGCTTTCTGAATATATTCTCGCCTTTAGCTTTAGGACGATATTCCGTCTCGTCGGAGGTGACCGGAATTTTTATATCAACGGAAGGCGTAGCCGCTTTTACGGCAATCTTGCCCGACGGAACTATTTTTTCGGTAACGATGACCGTATCCGGCACATGACGCGGCTCTTTCCGTATCGAATCGGAGGAAGAAGAGGATGAAGAGGATGACGATGATGAAGAGGCGTCGGAAGAGGCGTCGTCTTTGGACGCTTCGGCAGCTTTCATGTCGGCGTCGAGGCGGACTTTCCAGCGATTCACGAGTTCGGGCGCCGTTTCACCGTAATTATCGACAAAGAAGTTCATGTATTCTTCAAGCGTTTTGCCGCGCATGAGCATATCGTAGTTTTCGTCGGAAATGGGGAAGAACGAGACGATTTCGTCGATAGCCCGCGCATATCCGTCCTGCCGGTATATCATGCGGTAGTAGTCGATGATTTCGGTGAAGTTATTGAAGCCGCTGACGGTAAGAATTGTCAGGAAGTCCTCGTTTTCGAAGCTGATATCAAATTCCTTAACCCTGAAAGTAGCAAAGTTGTAGGCAGCAACGGCGTACAGGAGTTGATTTCGGTCGATGTCTCCGGTGGTATAAACGATCAGCAACCGGTGTGGACGGGCTTGTTCGACGGAGAATCGGCGGGACGAATCGGCAGCCGAAACAACGCCGTCTTCATCCAGTCCGAAACGCAAGTTCCACGTCATTTTCGAGAAGCTGCCCTGCATCAGTTTGCGTCCTTTCAGCAAGCCCTTGAGCATTTCGCCGGCAAGTTGCGATACGTCGGCGTCCGGATATTTCTCGGTGAGGACGGTAAGAGCGTTTTTGAAGCCGTCGACGTCGCCCGCCTGAACGTATGTAAGCGCATTGAGAAACATGAATTTGGGCATCAGTTTGGCAAGCGGATACTTGGAACTGAAATCCCGATAGTTGCGGCGCACAGCCGTTGTATCTTCATCGAGATAGCTTTGATAGGTAGATTCGTAAATCGAATCCTGAACGCTGTCCATCATACGTATATTATATATGTAGTCGGGATCGGAAATAGCGAGCGTATAGTCGCTCTCCGGAAATTCGGCTATCATCAGATTCTTGTATTTTTCAGCCAGAGCGTCGTCATTGTAGCGCAGAGCCATGAGATAGATTTGATAGTAATAGTCGAGGCGGTAAGAATTGTCGGGGAAGCGTTTTTCAAGTTCCTCGAAAGTCTCGACGGACAAATTCATATCTTCAAGTCTATCCTTATAAACCATGCCCATATTAAACAGTCCGTCGACGATAATGATGTTCGACGCTTCGATGTCTTCTTCGGTCAGCGGTATTTGCTGGAGATAGTACTCGCGCGATTTAGGATCCGAGGCGAGCGAGTCCTGAACGGATTGCAACGAATCGGACGGCATACCGGCATCGCCTTCCGCCATGTTTTCGGCGAGGTCGGTCGAGCCGCTTGCAGCTTCGTCCGTTTGAAGCAGTTCCATTTTTTTGTTGCGGCGTCGCCAGTCGTCTTCGAGAGTTCTTTTTCCCCATTTGTTCTGGAACTGTGTTTTGCCCTGCGCCACAACCTGCGTATTGTAGAAATAGAAAGAGTTGGCTCCGCCGCCTGCGCCTGTCGGCATCACCGGCATTGAAGGATTTGTCCTTCCCGGAGCGATGTTTGAACCTAACGAAGCCTGACCGGCAAGATATTCTTCCTTTTTGGCTTCTTCGGCGGCTCGCTTCTCTTCTTCGATCACCTGTGCGATGATTTTGTCAATAGCGGCAAGCCTATCCTCCTCGGACATTCGGGCAAGCGTCTGAAGGCTGTCCTGCAAGTAAACCGCCTCGTAATGGATAACGAGTTCGTCGAGCGTTTCGGAAAGCCGCGAGACGCGCTGATAATCCTTATATTCCTTTTGAATACCGGAGAGCGCGCCGCTGAAGCACGGTTGCGCCTTGAGGTATTCCTTTTGGGTGAAATATATATCGCCGAGCCGTATTTGGCAAATGGCTTTATCCATGCCGTTCTGAACGCTTTTCTCAATGCCTTCCGCATAGCTTTCGACGGCTTTCGCGGTATCCTGCTGTGTCATATAGACGTTGCCCATAGCATAGAAAACCTGATCAAGATAGTCTTTATTCTTGTCGCTTTTCGACATCTTGCGCAGCATCTTGATAACTTTTTGATAGTTATCGCCCGGAAAGACTTCGGTTTGCCTGATGCGGGCGGCAAATTCTATTTCGTATGGCGGATTCGACGAGGCTACTTTGCCGAACGACCGGTAAGCGAGTTCGTTGTCGCCGTTAAGCATGTATAACTGACCGAGCAGATAGCGCTGACGCGAGCGCTGGCGTTTGTTTTTCTCCGCTTTTACGGAGTTTGCGAGATACGGTATTGCCTGCTCTATCCGGCTGTCCCGGATAAGCAAGTCGGCGTACATGCGGTCGAAATGCTTCTGCTGTTTCGGCGGTATGCCGCTTTCGTTGAGTTTTTTGACTATATTGTTGGCTTCATAAAACCAGTCCATTTCGGTATAACATCTTGCCTGCCAGATACGCGCTTCGGCGATGAGATCGTTGTCGGTAGGGAAATGTCGGGCGATGTATGAAAAAGTAACGGCAGCAGTCAGGAAATCGCCGTTGTAGTAATGGCTTTCGCCTATAAGCAGCCAGCAATATCTCATAAAGGGATTAAATTCTTCCTGCGATTGCAGTTTCACCTGCGCAGGGTCACTCTGCCAGCCTGCCTTGCGTGGCGGTTTCTCTTTTATGGAATGAAGTTTGATAGCCTTGTTTCCTTTTTCGATGGCACGGTCGAACGCTCCGCCGGTCGAAGTTTTTTCGTTCCTAAACTGTCCGCTTACCGGAAACATGTAGATTTGTTCGGTATAGTTATCCTTGTAACCGTCGTTCAACGATTTCAGAGCTTCGTCGAAAGTCACTTTACCGTTATAATATATGTTATAACGAGAGTTGAGAGAGTGATAAAAACGGCTTGTAGCATTGTTCTTCCTTGCTCCGCACGAACAGAAAGCAACGATAAAAATCATTGCTGATCCGGCAAAGCAGAGCATTTTTTTTACGTCGATATTCATATAAACAAGTAGATACTATCTATATGATAACTAAAAAAGACGTCTAATATTGCACAGTTTAAAAAAATTAGCCGCAAAGAAAACGACAATCATTATTAGAATGATAAAAGCGCCGGACGGAATGTTGAAGAAATACGAAAGAAACAGGCCGGAAATGCAGCCGACAAAGCCCAATATGCAGCTAATCACGATTATCTTATTGTAGTTTGAGGTAAAGATGTTTGCCGTCATCTGCGGAATGGTCATCAGACTCATCAGCAGCATGATGCCTGCAAGGCGAATTGACAGGACGATTGTCGCCGCAATGAAAAACATCATCATATATTCGATGAAACGCACAGGCAAGTTCCGGGTAAGGGCGAAATCGCGATCGAACGCCGTAAAGACTATTACCTTCTTCATTAATATATATGCCGATAAAACAGTAACGGTCAGGACGGACATCCAGATAATATCAGCTACCGAAACCGTAAGAATATTTCCAAAGAGATAGGCGGAGAGGTTTGGCGCGTAACCGGGAGTGAGGAAGATGAAAATCACGCCGACAGCCATGCCGAGCGACCATACGGCTGCTATAACGGAATCCGTGCGAATACGCCTGTACGAATCGGAATGGCTGAGATATTCAACCCCGAAAGCGGAAAACACCGCAAAGACGAGAGCCGACAATATTGGATTTGCGCCCAAATAGAAGCCTATTCCAAGCCCGCCGAAAGAAGCGTGAGTAATACCGCCGCTGATGAAAACCATCCGGCGGGTAACGATGTATGTTCCGACCAAACCGGAAGAAATCGCAATCAGAAAACTTGCGATGATGGCGTTTTGAAAAAAAGCATATTGCAGTATATCCATGTCTTTACATTGCTTTATATTGTTCTTCGACGAATAGAAAGGCTTCGTCCTTGAGCCGGTCGGGAAGATTTATGTTTCGCCGTTGCAGGCTGCGGAGCCAGTCGGGGACTTCTTTTTCGCGAAGCGTGTAGAGAATTTCGCGGAACTCTTCGACGGTCGCGTCGTCATAGCCGTCGGAGGCGATGCCGCGGTATGCGTCGAGTTCTTCGTCGTCGAAATACTCTATTCCCTTTCCGGCGGAAGCTCCGGCAAATGCTCCGGCAGAAGCGAAAGGATTGTTGAGTTCGCAAACGGAATGTTGTCCGCAGCAAACGGCAGATACGTCGGTTGAAGGTTTTTCGCCGTTCGAGGCGCGTTTCTTCCTGTCGAAGAAACCGAAAACGGCAGTTGCAATGCCCAGAAATATCAGGCTCGAAATCAAGTACATCATAACTGCTTGGTGATTGAGAAACCGGCCGTCTCAAGATCATCCCAAAACGCGGGATAACTTTTCGAGACAACTTCCGGTTCGTTTATACCGATTCCGTCGTCGAGACGCATGGCGGCAGGCGCAAAAGCCATAGCCATTCGATGGTCTTCGTAAGTAGCAATCACAGGAAAAGGTTCGGCTTCGCATCTTTCGCCGGTCCATTCTATTGCGTTATCGTTGCTGACGACAAGCGGATAGCCGAGTTTGCGCATTTCCGTCCGGAGGGCTGCAAGGCGGTCTGTTTCCTTGATTTTCAGACTTTGCAATCCGGTGAAGTGGAAAGGGATATTTTTCAGGGCGCATGTCACCACAAATGTTTGCGCCAGGTCCGGTTCGTGCTGGAAGTTATAGATGAAAGGCGATACAATCCGTTCCGTTTGCTGCAGGATGATTCCGTCTTCTACGAAAGTCGTGGTAACTCCCAGCGCTTCAAATAACTGGGCAATTTTGGCATCTCCCTGCAAACTGTTTTTGTATAAGCCTTTCAGGAAGATTTCCGACCCTTCTTTCGACAGGGAAAGCATTTCGTACCAGTAGGATGCGGCCGACCAGTCGCTTTCTACCGTATACGGCGCCGGCCGGTACGATTGGGGAGAAATGGAAATGATACTGTCTGCCCGTGCTGTTTTTACTCCGAAAATTTCCATCAGGCATTGTGTCATCCGGATGTACG
>JAITPH010000223.1 GCA_031289515.1 Tannerella sp. | reverse complement strand
AATTTTCCGTTCTTTCCGGGAAGCTCTATCCTGTTTCATCGCGAAAGCGACAAGGCTTTGGTTAAGGCTACGAACAACTGGATGGATAATCGTCGCGGACGTGGCGGATTCCCTGTTTCGTGGGACATTTGCATGTGGTCGAGATTGGAAAGGGGCGATAAGGTTGGTCAGTTCATCAATGCTTACGTGTCTAACTCGTTAGCCGACAACCTGCATAACAGAGGCTCGAATCAATCGGATGCGACTTTCGGTTTCACCGCAGGCGTTGCCGAATCCCTGATTCAAAGCCATGACGGCGTGATTACCCTTTTGCCGGCCTTGTCTGCCTCATGGCCTGACGGTTGCGTTACAGGATTGCGTGCCCGCGGAGGCTACGAAGTAAATATCTCGTGGAAAAACGGCGAACTTGTATCTTACGATATTTTCAATATCAACGGAAACAAATCGGTATCGGTCAGATATAAAGACAAGACAGAGCAGTGCACCGTTGAACAAGGGGGGAAAATTGCAATGAAAGTAGATTTTTAAAATATTAATAGTAAATTAATTAAGATGAGAAAAGTATCAATTATTATGGCTTGTTTGTTTTCAGCCTGCGTGCTATCGATTACCGCGCAAAAAAACAACACATTGACGGCAAAAGAGAAAGCCGACGGATGGAAACTGCTTTTCGACGGTAAAAAAATCGAAGGGTGGCGCCAGTGCAACAAAACCGAAATGGCGCAGAATTGGGTCATCGACGACGAAGCGATGAAAGTGCAAAGAGGATCTGTACCCGGCAGAGGCGCTGAGGGCGATATCCTTTACAGCGTCAAGAAATTCGGTAATTTCAGCCTTTCTATTGACTGGAAAATAGAAAAGGAAGGCAATTCGGGTATCTTCTACGGTATTGTAGAATATCCGGGACGTCCCATTTACATCGCGGCGCCGGAAGTTCAGGTGCTCGATAACTGGAATGCAGGCGATAACAGACTTGCAAATCACCTTGCAGGCTCTCTGTACGATATGCTTCCCGCGCTGCCGTCGAACGCAAAACCGGCTGGCGAGTGGAATAATATCGTAATCACCGTCAACCAAGGCAAAGTGACGCACGTACAAAACGGCGAACTCGTTTGCAGTTACGAATTATGGTCGCCGCAATGGGAAGAATTGCTGAAGAAAAGCAAGTTCAAAGACTGGCCCGAATTTGTCAAGGGCATAGCCAAAGAAGGCTATATCGGTCTGCAAGACCACGGTTACGACTGCTGGTTTCGGAATATAAAGATAAAAGAACTGTAAACCGGTCTCTACTCGAATATTTCGTGGCGGTCGAATTGTAGCCAGTATCGCAGGGCAAGCTGACGGATACTTTGCCAATATTCTTTGGTGAAGTTTCCGTCCCTGCGTATACATTCCATGACGTCGTCGGCAATTTGGCGGGCGTATTCCTGTTTCAGCCTTAACCGCAAAGTCTTGCCCTTGAAAGAGAACGAGGCTTCGGGGCGGATGTCGCTTGTCGCTGCTATGCTTATCAGACCGTGACCGATCGTTGCGCCGACACTGACCTGCAAGCCGTCGTTCATGCAACTGACCGGCGGTTGCGAGCCTGCATAACTCTCTACAACAATGTCGTCGACGCCGATATTGAAATATTCGCGCGCGCGTATTCCCATTTTAACGCCAATGATGGCATAGACGCCGAGATGTCCGTGCAATTCGTTGGCTATGACGCCTGCGCGCCATTCGCTTCGTCCGTGCTTTGCTATCAGATTTTTCATTACGGCAGCTACGTCGGCGTCGAATAAAGCGCTGTCTTCAGGAAAAGAAGCGAACAGGCGGCTGTCGCTGTCCGTTTCGGCAAGTATCTTTGCAATAGTCTGTTTTGCCTGTTCAAGCGCTTGCCGGGTCTCGATATTATATGATGAAACAGTCGGCGACACCTGTTTTCCGACGAACAAATCCGGAGCAAACAGAAATACCGCCGTCAGGTCGTCCCAAGCCTTGATATGTTTCGATTTTATGACCGGCGCCAGAGCTTCGGAATTGTGCGAATCGACTATTTTTCCGGCATAAATGCCTCCCGCCTGTTCTATCATTTTGAAATAATCGTCGTCAATCACGACAGGCAACTGTTCGTTGCCGGACACGATTTCTACCGTCAGTCCCGACGAAAGAATCTTGTCCGCCGCCGCTTTATCGCCTTCGTAATTCGAGCCTCTCGGAGGTTGCGCCGAACTGCCGTACCATATCACCCTTTCAATGCTTTCTTTCAGTTGAGGGCGGTCGGTCAGGACGTCGTTCAGGTTTGTCATCGTACCGAGACAGATAAGCGTTACCGGCGCGGTTTCATTTTCTAAAGAGTTGATAATGATTTCTTTAGCGGAAATAAAAGGAGCGTTCCGAACGACAGGCTCTCCCCAATTGATGTTTTCGGATTGCTTTCGCCATGCCGGAGACTCTATTCCCAACGAACGCCCGACGCCGACAGGAATGCCTTCGTGATGGAAATGATGCAGCAGCGAAGTTACTTTCTGCGCCGCAATATCGGGCGTCAATGCGCCTTCCGACGTTGTCACGGCTAAAACCTCCGCCTCCCTGTCGGCAAGCAGCATACATATAGCGCGAAGGTCGTCGGCCGCTCCGTCGGTATCTATTATTACATGAAAACGTACCTTTCCGGAATGTGCTGCCGCGAAAAGGCAAAGCGTCGACAGCAGACAGATAAACAATGTTTTTTTCATCTTACTTATTTTATTGAGATATTAATACCGCCGAATACCGTAAAGCCCGGCATCGGATATTGATAAACCGTTTCGTAGCTTGCATCTGCAAGGTTTTCGCCTTTCACGAATATGTCGAGCCGTTTCGTCGGGCGGAATGATATTTTGGCGTCAACAAGTCCGTAATCTTCGGTTACAACCGGATCCAATACGGTATACAGTTTGCCGATATGCTGGTAGCTTGCGCTTAACGACCATTTGTTCAATCGGTAGCTTGCCGAGATAAATGCCTGTTGCTCCGGCGCGTTCAGGATAATTTTGTCTAAATGCAAATATGAATAATTGCCCTGCAAACGGAGGTTTTTCAGGACGTTCCAATAGACCGCCAATTCGATGCCGCTGTTTTTGAAATCGCCGATATTTTCATTTTTAATGTTTGGATATGAGCCTGTTTGCTGTATCATGTTGCTGCCTTTCGAGATGAAGCCGGTCAGTTCGGCCGTCAGACGTCCGTCGAGGAAAGTCTGGCCGACGGATAGCTCGTAATTCATCATTCTTTCGGGCTTCAGATCGGGATTTGCCGCCGCCCATGACGCCAGATAATACAGCTCGCGGATTGTCGGGCTGCGGTATCCCTTGGCAACCGACGCTTTGATTGTGCCGTTTTGCCACGGATGATAGGCCAAGCCTGCCTGAGGCACAAATTCGCCGCCGAAACTCTTGCTGTTTTCGTAGCGCAATCCTGCATTCAGCGTCAGTTTGTCCGTTATTGTCTGCTGAACGGTCACGTATCCGGCCGTCTCGTTTGATGTGGCGTCGACCTGTTCCTCGTCCGGACGGCTTTTATCCATAATTTCGTTCCAAGCCCTGCCGCCGAAATTTTTGAAGTCGATTCCTGCCGTAATCATATTTCCCTGAAACGGACGGAATACCTGATACCATGTTATGCCGTAATTATGGTCTTTGGAACGGAAATAGAAGTCGCGCGGAGAGCCGCCGTCGGAGTATCCGTCGTTGATTTTGTGATCGCCGAAATTGTAGAAAAACTTGAATGTTCCGTTTGTTTTGCCGTAATCGTTTTCGATGGCTACCGACGCTACTCCTCTCATTATGTCTGCGATGTTGTCTATCATCGGACGCGCCGTGCTACCCGGATTTTGCGCTTCAAACGAGGCAAGGCTCACGTCGCCCCATACCTGAAAGCGATTCGAGAGCTGATAGCCGAGTTTGGCGTATCCGTTGGTGATCGAGAAGTCGGAATTGTCGCGGTGTCCGTCGGTTCGGTCGTGGTTGAGCGATAGATAAGCGTTGATTTTTCCCTGTTTCAATCCTGCGCTTGCCTGATATTTTTGGGTGTTATACGAGCCGTACATTATATGTCCGTTTGCGCTCCAGCCTTCTTCGTCCTGTTTTCGGGTGATGATATTCACCACTCCTCCCATAGCGTTGCTGCCGTACAAAATCGACGCCGGCCCTCGTATTACCTCCACTTTTTCGACGTCGGAAGCGACGTAGGCATCCGGCAGGTGATGTCCCATGATGCCCATATACTGCGGATGTCCGTCGATTAAAACCAACACTCCGGTGGTCGGGCTGCCTCCGACGCCGCGCAGGGTGATGCCGCCTGTTCCGCCGCTTGATACGCCGAATCCGGTGACGCCGCGCTGGGTGATGAACATGCCCGGAACGCGCTCCGACAGTACCGGTAATAGAGCGGATTCGCTGCTTTCCTCGATTTCTGCGCGGCTAATCACCGACATAGTCATAGGAACGTTGTTGCGGTTTGTTTGGGCGCGGGTTGCGGTTATAACCACCTCGTCGGTACTCCTCCGGTAAAGAGTATCGTCTTGCGCCTGAATATGCCCTGTTAAAGCCGAAGCCAAGGCAATAAATGCAATGAAAGCAATCTTTTTTGTCATGATAAATTGTGTTACTAATTTGTATAAACGTGCCACAAAGATAGTCATTTTTTTTATTATCCAAATATTGGCGGAAATATTTTTGCTTTCTGCCATTGCCGGATTTCAATAATTGACAATTGACAATGAAGGAGACCTGTCATGTCCGTCATTGCGAAAACGTTACTAAACGAGTTTAGCAAACAGGAAGAATGACGAGGGAAACCGGCTGCGCTTGCCGTCATTGCGAGGCACGAAGCAATCCAGAAAATATACAGGGCGCTGGATTGCTTCGTTCCTCGCAATGACGGCAGACTGTCCTTTCTTGGTATAGCATTTGCGTGTTTTCGTCATTATAAGAAAGTTACTAAACGAGTTTAGCAAACAGGAAAAATGACGACGGACACCGGCTACGCTTGCCGTCAGCGCTTGTCGTCATTGCGAGGAACGAAGCAATCCAGAAAATATACAGGGCGCTGGATTGCTTCGTACCTCGCAATGACGGCGGACTGCCCTTTATTGGCATAGCGTTTGCGAGTTTCGTCATTATAAGGAAGTTACTAAACAAGTTTAGCAAAAAAGGAAGAATGACGAAGGAAACGGCTGCGCTTGCGTCATTGCGAGGCACGAAGCAATCCGGTGAAATGCCTGTAACACATCGTATTACTTCATCCTTGGGATTCGCAATGACGATCGTGTGCTGGCTTATATTGGCGTTGAAGCGTTAAATAAACATAAAAATTTACCAATAATGTTATAACAAGTATTTTTATCTCCTATCTTTGTACAAAACTTCGTCAACACTCATTATTAATCACAAAAAATAAACACTTTTTATGCAAGACTATCTACTTCTCGTAATCTTGGCGGCGGGCATCGGGCTATTGCTGTTTCTGGTGCTGAAGCTCAAGGTGCAGGCTTTTATTTCGCTCCTCATCACGGCCATATTCCTTGGATTGGCGACCGGCATGTCTCCGGCGTCCGTCATCGCGAGCATCACGGACGGAATGGGTTCGACGCTTGGTTTCGTGGCCACGGTTGTCGGCATCGGCGCCATATTCGGGCAGATGCTCGAATCGTCGGGCGGGGCAGAATCGCTCGCCGCCTACCTGATCCGCAAGACAGGTAAAGATCGTGCACCGTTTGCGCTTACGCTCACAGGATTCGTCGTTGCAATACCAGTATTTCTCGACGTCGGATTTATCATCCTCGTACCGGTCATTTATGCCCTGGCGCGGGATACGCGGAAGTCGCTGCTTTATTATGCGATCCCGCTGCTGGCCGGACTGGCAGTCACGCACGCCTTTATCCCGCCCACGCCCGGCCCGATCGCCGTAGCGGAGTT
>JAITPH010000176.1 GCA_031289515.1 Tannerella sp. | reverse complement strand
CTTCTGCTATAATTCTCTTTTTTTGTAAAACAGATGACTCAAATACTATACGATCCGGTCGACATGACATGATTGTGCGTCGCTCCCGCAATGACGTTTGTTTGAGATTGCTTTTATAATTGCATGAGACAAGCAATATGATTGCTAATAAACAGCATGTATTCCGTCCCATTTCTACGCTTTTCAGATTGATTTTTCAATCAGCAGAGCAACCGCATAAGCGGCGATGCCTTCCTTGCGTCCCGTGAAGCCGAGTTGTTCGGTTGTTGTGGCTTTGATTGATATTCTGCCCGGCGGCACGTTCAGTATTTCGGTCAGTTCCTCTTGCATCAGGGGAATGTACGGACTGAGTTTCGGTTGCTCGGCCACGATTGTGGCGTCGATATTCTCAAGCTCGTAACCCGAACGGCGCACCGTCAGAATCGTTTCCATCAAAAGGATTCTACTGTCGATATTCTTGTATGCGTCCGACGAATCGGGGAAATGGTATCCAATATCGCGCAAGTTCGCCGCGCCGAGCAGGGCGTCGCAAACGGCATGGACAAGGACGTCGGCGTCGCTATGCCCCGCAAGACCGTATGGATGCTCTATCCTTACTCCGCCGAGCCGCAACTCGCGACCTTCGACAAATGCGTGTACGTCGTATCCGAAACCTATGCGCATGATTTATTGGAACAGGTCTTTCAGTCCGTTCATGTCGAACGAAATGGAGAAACGCAGCGTCTGGTCAAGCGGATTCGTCTGTACCGTACTTACAAGATATGCAACGTCGAGTTGGAGCACATTCATCTTGAAGCCCGCTCCGAAAGAGAAATACTGGCGATTGCCCTTCATCTGGTTTTCGTGGAAATAACCGCCGCGAACAAAAAACTGACTGTTGTAGTTATATTCCGCCGCAAACGACAGGTTTATTTCCTTCAACTCCTCGCTGAATCCGCCCGGCGCGTCGCTAAACGATTTGACCATGCCGGTCACGAAGTTCATGTTGTTGTAGTCGTCTTCGCGCGTCTCGAAATCGGCGTCGCTTTCGTCGTTGAGCTGTACCGGCTTCGACGGCACCAGATATTTGTTGGCGTCGAAATATATGCCGAGCTGGTTATATTCGTCCAGAGGCATGAGCAAGCCGGTGCCGAGCCGCAGGTTTGTCGGCAGGAACTGATTCGTCGTTCCGCCGTCGTAGGTAATTTTCGTTCCCATGTTGGAGATATTGAATCCGGCGCTCCACAGGCACTCGCTGCTGCCTATCGTAACATAGCTCTCGCCGTAACCGCTAACGTCGGCTGCAACCGAATTGCCCGCCGTCAGCTCGTAATCGGCGTCGGCCCCCATGTCGGAACGTATGTAGCGCATGGCGACGCCAAGCGAGAAGCCCTCGAAAAGTTTCATGCTGTAACTGAGATCTAACGCCATTTCATAAGGATTCAGATTCTGATATTTCACTCCGCCGATGTCGGTCAGCGGCACTTCGCCGAGCGAAAAATAGCGCAGCGACGCTCCCAGCGCGTACTGGTCGTATTGTCCGAGCTTGTAATAACCCGACAGATATGCAAGCGCTACGTCGTTTACAATCTTCCGCATCCATGGAGTGTACGACAAGCCTACTCCCGCCTTGCTCACCATGAAAGCGTACTTTGAGGGATTCCAATATTGCGACGAAATATCGGGCAGCGTGGAAACGCCGTTATCGCCCATGCCGCCTCCGCGTGCGTCGGGAGCTATCGACAGTGAGGGAACAGCCGTGTTGAGCGGACTGAACCGGTTCTTGTCGTCGTCCTGCGACCATACCGTTAATGCCGATGTCGCGTATATCATTATCAATATACTTGTTTTGAATAATTTCATGCCTTTAAAAATTAGTTTTAAATTATACGTAACCTTATAAACTTTGTTTTTAGCGCTTTATTGTGCCTGTATTATTAATTTGTTCGATTTTGACGTCGCATTCGAGCCGTTATTGCCTATCACCGCACGGTAAATGTATATCCCCGACGGCAAACGCGCTCCCGCAAGACTTGTCAAATTCCATCTTACACTGTACGAATCGAACATTGCCGACGAGCCGGTCTCTTCGTGTTTCCACTGAATCCGTCCGGTCAGGTCGTACACCTGAATCTCGACCTTGACCAGCGATTCGGGCAGGTCGTGCGAGATGATGAAGTCCACGTAGCCGGACGCCGGCGACGGTCCTGCCGTAAGATTTATTATCGACGGCTTATAGTTGTCCGCAACGGCAAACCTGAACGCCGCCGTACTCGAATTGTTATGTATATCCCATACCGTAAACTCGCCGTAATGAGCGCCTGCTTCAATCTTGGGCAATGGAAACTTGACAATGCTTTCGCCGTCTTCGCCTTCAAGATATGTCTCGTAATAGTTGTTCAACGAATAGCTCAGGGACGGATTGTTGTCTATCGTCAGCATAATATCGTGCCCGATACTGCTTCCGCCTACGTTGATGCCGCTTCCGTCGCGGATTACGGCTACAAACATCGGCGTCTCGTTCACCTTGTCGCCGTCCCTGAAATCAGGCGTATTGAGATATAGCGACCTTATTTCGGGTCCCTCGGTATCGGTATCCGTCACCTCGTCCGTGCCGCCGACGGTGAAGTTCTTGAACGAGCCGCAGGCGTCCTTGCCCGCCCCTACCCTGTCGTCCGTCGCATAAAGGCTTATCTTGCCGTTTTTATTTGAATAGGATATGTCTTTGGGTACGGTGAAAGTAAACGTGAACTCTCCGTTACGGACGGAATCGTTGCCCAAATATATGATGTTCGGATAATCCCGATAGGTGAGCGCTATGTCCGTCGCATTATTGTCGAGTGTCGTTATTTCCGCCTGACTGTCGAAAACCGTAACCGACAGCAATCCGTCGAAATCGCTTGCCGGCGAACCGTCGTTGCCGCTTATCGCGCCCTTAACGGTTACTTTTTCAAACGCCTTGATATTTATCGCCGCTTCATCAACCGGCTTTCCGTTTATTTCCTTGACGTCGATGCCGTATTCATCGGGATATGCAAGCGTCAATGCGGGGTCGCCCAACAGGAAGAAACTGAGTTTTTCGCGCGAGCCGTACTCCCGCTTTGTATTCATCATCACCTCGCCGAGCGTCTGGTGTCGACCGTCATGCTTTTGGAACAAATTTTCAAGAAACAGCTTGTTTATTACAAAATTCGGCTCTCTGTATGCCACGCGCGCCGTCGTAAACAGCGCTATGCCGCCGCTTTTCTTGTTGAGGAACACATCCTCGCCGGCAGAAGTCGACGGCGCGTCGAACGGCGCAAAATCGCACGCAGCCGTAATCCACAACGGAAGATTTGTATACGTCGCATTGTTGATGTCCGTTTGCGTCATTACCCTTTCTTCAGCCCACGATGCCGCGTCGCCGTGACCGGTATAGTTGATTATCAAAACTCCGTTTTTTAGCTCTTTCTGGATATTCGTCCTTATTTCGGGATATGTCGGTTTGCCGCCGGAGTAGCTTAATTTATAGGCGTCGAAGAACAGTTTCTTCGCAATAAATTCGGGATGGTTGTATTCTATGTATCGCGTCAGCGAATCCGACTGTTCCATGTGTCTTATGGTGAAATCGTCGCCCGAATTGCCGTCGTCGGCCACAAAGCATAACTTGTTTTTCCACGGTCCGTGCTTTGCGTTTTCCATGTACGAAATAACTTTGTCGACAGCGTTTCGGGCTTGCGACAGTGTACTGACCGGAAAACGCCCGATTCCCAAATCTATCGACGCCGCCGTCGGATTTGCACCCTCGCCGTCTCTCAGGAATCCGAAATAGTCGTCCGATACATAAGAGCTTTCGCCTATCGATTCCTTGGACTGGTATGTAAGCAGATAATTATCGGACGAGTTTTTCCATACGTCGGTAAGTTTTCTGTTGTCGAAACGTCCGTCGCCAAAGAGCAACAAGAATTTAGGCGCATCGCTGTCGGACGTCCGGCGGTCGTAAAACATTTTCATAAACAGCCGTATTGCCGCAGCTTCGGGAGCACCGCTCGAAAACTCGTTGTATACCTGCTCCGGCGTCACTACCGAGACGGTCAGTCCGTCGCGCAGACGGTGCGCATCGGCTAAACGCTCCGCCTCCGCCGTAAATGCGTCCGGCGAAAGTATTATCATATCCGTCTGCGCCATTCCGTGCAGGTTTTGAGATTTCACCTCGCCTACCGTTTCGGGCGTCGGAATGGTTTTTGTAAGATCGACCATCGCAAATTCGCACAAACTGCCGACCGGTATCGTGAACGACGCCTGCGAGCCGCTCAACGTCGTTTCCATCCGTTTCATCTGTCTGCCTTCGGTAACGTCGAACACAAGCAGGTTTGCCGACGCATTGCTTATATTGAACTGCGTCTCCTGCCCTATCGATTCGATGCTTCTGAAAAATGTTGCGGCGCCGTAAGGCTGAAGCTGCCGTTTCATCTGAAGCCGTATATAATCAAGATGGCTGATTTGCTGAGAAATGCTGAAAGAAATTTTTATCACCGTCTCTTCACTCTTTTCGCCCGGCCATTCCACTTCGGGAACAATGTCCAGCGCTGCCACGTAAGTCTGGTTATTCTGATTGATGGTGTTTTCCATAAGCGGAATATCGTCGGCCGACAATATCACTTTTCCCGTACCCGACTTTATTTTAGCCACAAAACGATATGAAATCCGGCCGTCGTCGTTAGTAATACCCGGAATTTCAAACGGAAAAATCTGCGACGTATTCGAGTCAAAACTCTCGCCGAAAAGCTCCCGCCCGGAGTTCGGACGCCCTGACGTCGTTATCGAGACTTTGTCCAACTCATGCAGCATGTAATCGTCGTAAGTATTTATCTGAACGGTAGCGTTGCCGGTCGAAGGCGTCTGTTCCGCTTCGTTTGTTTCGGTAGCGTCGGTGACAAAGTAGCAGCCGTAAGTCGAATAAGCGTTATTTTCGTGCGTGAATATTTTTTTTGAGGCATTATATGTCCATTTAACCGTTCCCTTGCCGTAAAAAAGTATGAAATCCTCGCCCCGCCAAACCGGAATCGAAGGAACATCGTCCATATAAACGGCTTTTGAAAGGTCTTCTTCCATCGGAAAACCGCCGTATCCGTGCACGGATACTTTTTCGGGCGATGCGAATCCCATCTTCTTGAGGTCGGAATATGTCAGTTTGTAGAATCCTGTCTCGTTGACCCTTATCTTCACCCATTTGCCCTCCGACAGGGCGGATTTCGTCGCATAAAGAGAGCCGTCTGCCCTCGCAAAGGCATACGTCGTCAAACATATAATGTATATGAGCAGTGTGCGTAACATAATTTAAAATAGCCCTTTCCTTATCGTATATAAAAATCCAACAATTTGCGCTCGCCGAGATAACCCTCCAAACGGTTTCCTATCCTTACGGGTCCTACTCCGGCAGGCGTTCCGGTATATATCAGATCGCCCATCTTCAGCGTAAAAAACCGGCTCGTATATGATATAATCCTGTCGACCGTAAAAAGCATATCCGACGTCTTTCCCCGCTGTACGGCGCTACCGTCGATGTCAAGGTGAAAATCCAACTGCTGAATGTCTCCCCCCGCTTCGCCGACCGTAATAAAATCGCCTACGACAGCCGACCGGTCGAAGCCTTTGCTTATTTCCCAAGGCAACCCTTTCCGTCGAAGTTCTCTTTGCAGGTCGCGGGCGGTAAAATCTATTCCTACCGTCAACTCGTCATAATAACGATGCGCAAACTGCTCGGCAATATTTCTGCCGATTCTGTTTATTTTCACTACAACCTCTGTTTCGTAATGCACTTCCGACGAGAAATCGGGTATAAAAAAAGGCTTTCCGTCTTTTAATAACGCCGAATCGGATTTCATAAAAATAACCGGCTCCGATAACAATAACGGATTTTGCATCTCTTTATTGTGATTCGCATAATTCATTCCTACTGCAATGATTTTCATATACTGTCGTTTTCATTCATACGATTGAACATGACCGCGAGGTGCGCGTAAATGGAAGTGTTT
>JAITPH010000108.1 GCA_031289515.1 Tannerella sp. | reverse complement strand
ATACTGCATATCTGCGTTTTCGGCAGACGGCGAGAAGCGCAGAGAGCCTCTGTTCGGAAGGAAATATGCCGACTACACGGTCAATTCCAGCCGTTTGAGAGGCGCAACATTTTATCTTGTGAGCGGTCATGGCGGCCCCGACTGCGGCGCTATCGGTACGGCCGACGGACAAGCCATACATGAAGACGAGTATGCCTACGACATCACGCTGCGTCTGGCACGCGCTCTGTTGATGGAGGGCGCTACGGTGCATATTATCATTCAAGACAAAAATGACGGTATTCGCGACGAAAGAATCCTCAAGAACAACAAGACGGAGACCTGTCGAGGCAAGGTCATTCCTCTCAATCAGCTCAAACGGCTGCATCAGCGCGTCGGTGAAATCAACGCTCTCAAGGCTAAATCAAAAGACCGCTACCAGCGAGCTATCTTCATTCACCTCGACAGCCGCAGCATCAAGAGCCGGATGGATGTTTATTTCTATTATCAAAACAACATTGCTGCCAGTCAAGGTCTTGCCAACACCATGCGTGAGACTTTTCGCGCACAATACCGGAAACATCAACCCGACAGAGGATTTACAGGCACGGTAACAACCGGCAACCTCTATGTGCTGAACAACTGCAATGCGGTCAGTCTGTTTGCCGAGTTGGGAAACATCCGTAACAGTTTTGACCAGCGCCGTTTCCTGCTCAGTTCCAATCGTCAAGCGATTGCCAACTGGATGTGTCGCGGTTTCATCGCCGACTACGAAAAATTCCGCAAAAAATGATCCCGCAATTTGCGAAATATTTGCCGAATTGAAAAATCATTGTATTTTTGTATCCTAAACTAATAACGAAATAAATATGTAAGATAAAGTAACAGATTGATAATTAAATAATTAACATAGAGCTTACGCTCTTATTCTCCTATCCGGAATCTACCAAATTCAAAGTCAATGAGAATAAGCATGCGAAGGTTCACGTCTCCGGGCGTGAACTGTTCGTGCTTATAACTGACAAGGGTTTTTGGTAGAACCTCGGATAGAAATGGGCAATCAGCGAGCAATTTCGCGCTTTTTTATTTGCCTGAGTTTTAGGGGTTTATGCTCATAAAATCAAAAAAGATGGTAGACAAAAATTTGAAAGTCAAGGTAGATTTGAGTATCTACAAACCGGAAGTTATTACTTCGACTGTCTGTAAATTTACAGACAGGTACTGCGTTGCGCAAAGAAAAGACCGCTACCGGCGAGCTATCTTCATTCATCTCGACAGCCGCAGCATCAAGCGCCGGATGGATGTTTATTTCTATTATCAAAATAACATTGCTGCCGGTCAAGGTCTTGCCAACACCATGCGCGATAAATACCGGAAACATCAACCCGACAGAGGATTTACAGGCACGGTAACAACCCGCAAAAGATAATGTATGAACGACGCTGTATTCACGGAAATATTCAATACTTATGCCGATGAGCTTTTCGCGTATGGACGCAGCATGAACTTCGATAAGGAAACTGTCGAGGATGCCATTCAGGATGTGTTTTGCAAGGTATTTGAAAACGATTATGTATTGAATGATGTGCGAAGCATAAAGTCGTATTTGTACAGGATGTTGAAAAACAGATTGATAGATATTAAGAGGACGAATCTATCAACCGAAGATATTCAGGATTATAAGAATAGTTTCTACATTAAGGCGACAATTGTTGACCGCATGATTTCAGCGGAAGACAAAAAAGCTGTCGAAGCCCGAATAGAACAGATACTTAGCGTACTGACCGACCGTCAACGCGAGGCTTTTTATTGTCGCTTTGCACTTGAAATGGAATATGAGGATATTGGCCGGTTATTATCGATGACAGGCCCCGCGGTACGTAAACTGATTGTACGCGCCCGAAAACGTCTGAACGAAGTGCATGGAAGCGCTTCGGCTGTATGTTTGTTGCAATTATTTTTCTTGCAATGGGAACAAATAGGATATCTTTTGAGTCTAATCAATTTACAATCAATATGAACAACAAGTATTACTATAAGTATGCAGATTTCCTGAAAGACGATTCGTTTTTGGCGTGGAAATTGTTTGATTTAGAGGAAGATAGAGTTTTTTGGAAATCATTTACAGCCGACTATCCTGATAAAAAGAAAGATTTTGAGCGGGCATTAGAGATTTTTGATACGCTTAAACTGACTGATTATGCCATGACGAAGTCTGACAAAACCAAAATGATGGACGATATTCGTTGTCGCGTGGTTGCGCGTAAACGGCAACAACGCAAGGGGCGCATATTGACTGCGCTTTCTGCTGCAGCCGTCTTTGCCCTGCTGATTGCTCTGTCTTGGACGTTGTTTCTAAACAAAGACAAGCCTCTCGAAAACGAAGTGACTAACGTTCAAGCTCCTATCGATTCGTCCGAGATACGTCTGATAATCAATGAGAACGAGCAAATTGCAATCGCCAACAACACCAATATTTCATTTATGGCTGACAGTGAGGCTGCTACAAACGAAAACAATACAATACTAAATAAAAAAACCGACGCAGCATCGACGCTTGCCATTCATAAATTAATCGTTCCGCGTGGCAAACGCTCCTCATTGACACTTTCCGACGGTACAAAAGTGTGGATAAATTCCGGCACGACAGTGGAGTTTCCTGCCGAGTTTCAGGGATATAAACGCGAGATACAAGTAGATGGCGAAATTTTTATCGAAGTAGCAAAAGACGAGGCTCATCCTTTCGAAGTACATACCTCCTCATTCTCGGTCAATGTAACAGGAACGAGTTTTAATATCTCTGCCTACGAGGATGACTTGGCTCACACGATTGTATTGGTCGAAGGCCGTGTCAATGTCGGTTATCGTGGCGACTCCATGAGCTTGTTGCCCGAAGATATGGCAATAATAGCGGATGACGAGATCACGAAATCAAAGACAAACATCTATAACCATATATGTTGGAAAGACGGTCTGATGCAGTTTCAAAGCGAGCCTTTATTCGTGATATTCAGCAAGATATCACGTTACTACGACGTGCGTATTGAATTTGACGAGGCTATAAAAAACAAACTCTGCACCGGCAAGTTAGTTCTGTTCGATAATTTGGAAGATGTAATAAAAGCCGTTGCCGAGGCAGCCAATATTGAATATGCGCGTACAGATACGGCGATAGTGTTTTCTAAATAACTTGCGTACTCGAAGGGAACTTGATTACTCAAAACAAGGCATCCCAGCGATTTGTAATTCTCGTATCGGCAACGATACGCAAGAAATGCAGGCAAGCATAGCTACCGTAGTGTCGGTAATTTGCGCGTCAAAGCCACTTTGGAATGTCAAAGGCAAGGGAAATGAGATATTTTTTAAAATTTTTAAAAAGATGGGAACAAAATGAAAACAAATGGCGTCTTATATTGGAAAAAATATTAATTTATCTAATTTATTTTGCATATGAAAGTACCTGTTTTTTATTCAATTATGATTTTCCTGATGGGTATATGTAACGCCAACGCGGATTCATATTCCCAGACTGCTTTGATTTCGCTTGATGTCCAAAGCAGAACTATCAAGGAAGTATTTACCGAAATCGAGAAAAAGACCGAATACGTGTTCTTTTTCTCTAACGACATCAACAGCTATTTGGAGAAGAAAGTTAGCATGAAGGCTAAATCCGTAACCTTAGACAAGGTTTTGGCGGATATTTTCGCCGATGCTTCCGACTTGACATACTCCATAAATGACCGTCAGGTAGTCATCGCCAAAAAAAGCGATGAGCCGCTACCGATAATGCAGCAAAGCAAAAAGACTTTGACCGGAATAGTCATAGACGCCTCCGGCGAGCCTATTGTAGGAGCTAATATTGTAGAGAAAGGCACTACCAACGGAGTTGCCTCGGATGCAGAGGGCAAATTCACTCTCGACATCGACAATAGAGCAGTTCTTCAAGTGTCGTATATTGGATATATCGCACAGGAAGTAAGCGACTTGGATAACAGCAAGCCGCTGATCATCACCCTGATAGAAGACAATATGGCGCTTGAAGAAGTAATTGTGGTAGGTTATGGAGTACAGAAAAAAGTAAACATGACTGGCGCAGTATCATCCGTTGATGTAGGAAAAATAGAAGACCGTCCCTTGAGTAATCTCTCCGGCGCTCTGGCAGGTCTTGCTTCGGGTCTGGTTATCAGTCAATCGTCGGGATCTCGTCCGGGATATGACGGCGCTGTTATCCGTATTCGCGGACAAGGCACCTTGAATGATTCGAATCCTCTTGTAGTAATTGATGGCGCAGTAGGCTCCATCGGCGATTTGAATCCGCAGGATGTAGAGAATATATCTGTTTTGAAAGACGCCTCTTCAGCCGCAATTTACGGTTCACGTGCAGCTAACGGCGTTATATTGATTACCACACGCCAAGGGAAGTCGGGTACGGCAAAATTGACCTATCAAGGAAGTATAACCGGCCAACAAGCGATAAATAAAATGAATATCGTATCGAATTACGCCGACTTTATGGAACTGCAGAACGAGGCTTCTCGTAATACCGGTCTTGCTCCTCGCTTTTCTCAGGGAAAAATAGATGAGTGGAGAGCCGACGGCGGCAAAGACCTGATTAAGTATCCGAACACCGACTGGCAAGATGAATTTTTCCGCACCGGGTGGATGCAAAACCATACCATCTCGGCTACGGGAGGTACCGATAAGATGCGTTATTTTCTCTCGGCCAACTATCTCAACAATCCCGGCATTGTTCTTCACTCCGAGTTTAAAAGATACAGTCTAAGGACAAATCTGGACGCAAACTTGAAGTCGTGGTTGACGGTAGGCGTCAATCTGTTTGGCTATGTCTCCGAAGCCGATCCCAACACCGTCGCAATCAGCCAAACGGATGGCGATGCCGTTTTTGGAGGCGCGGTAGGGACAACGCCGGGCCAAGTGTTGAAGCATCCTGACGGAAGGTTGGGAGGTCCCAACAATCCTGAAGACGAAGCCGGGTCAGGCAACAATAACCCTTTCCGGCGTATGAATTTCTATAAACATAACCAACTGCTTGTTACGCATAAACTTGTGCCCAGATTATATGGCATAATCAAGCCGCTGAAAGGGTTGTCGCTCGAAGGTTCCTATACTTACAATTATTATGATCAGGAAGAACCCAGACACTTGCAAGACGTCGACCTGTGGAACTTCTATTCTAACACTATCTCGCGTGTCGGTACTGTAAGAACTTATATAGATGTAACCAATCAAAAAAGCACTCTACACCAAATGGATGCTATAGCACGTTACGAATTTGACGTCAATAAGTTGAAAATAAATGTATTATTGGGCGCAAGTCAGGAAAAATACAATTACCACTGGACACGGACGCGAAAATATGACTTGCTCGACCCGGTTTTAACCGTATATGATGCGACGACTGCCGACGCAAGGGTAACAGGCAACCTGACCGAATGGGCAATGCACTCGTACTTCGGACGGTTAAATCTGAACTGGGAAGACAAATACATGCTGGAAGCCAACTTCAGGAATGACGGCTCTTCACGTTTCGCATCAGGCGACCATCGCTGGGGATTCTTCCCCTCATTTTCGGCAGGATGGCGTATCTCCGAAGAAGCATTCATGAAAGACTACGAATGGTTGAGCATGCTGAAACTGCGAGCTTCATACGGATCGTTGGGCAATAACTACACTTCGACCAACTATATGTATCAAACGCTCTATGCTGCTGCTAATTATGTACTGAACAGTTCGGTTGTCGGCGGTTTGGCTCAAACCACTCTCTCAAACCAGAACCTGACATGGGAGACAACTAATGTAACAAATATCGGCGCCGATTTCGGTGTGTTAGGCAACAGATTGACCGGTAGTATAGAATTGTTCAATAAAAATACGGAAGGGATTCTAATCAGTCTCCCTGTGCCTTTAGTACATGGAACTTCGGTTGCGCCTAACCAGAACGCAGCGAAAGTAAATAATAAAGGTTTTGAATTAAACCTCGACTGGAAAGGTCAGGCAGGCAAGGTATCCTACAATATCGGCGGTAATTTCAGCTTTGTCAAAAACGAAGTAGTCAAATTCAGGGACGATGTACCTGCCATCTCAGGAACTAATATGGTTCTGGAAGGACAATCTATTAATATTCAGTATGTACTCGAAGTTGACCGTATTGTTCAAACTGATGCAGACCTTGCCTTGGTACAGTCGATGATAGATAAGAATCCCGCTGCCTTCGCCTCTTATGCTCGTCCGCAAAAAGGAGATTTCCTGTTTAAAGACATTGACGGCGACGGCAGAATCACACCGGACGACCGCGTAAAAGTCGGATGGGGAACAAATCCTCTGTTGAGTTACGGATTAAATTTGGGAGCAGCATGGAAAGGAATTGATTTCTCGGCATTATTACAGGGAGTAGGAATGTGGAAAGTTTACTTTTACGATGATTCTTATCGCTTTACCGTAACTCACGGAATGCAGATTAACAAGACGATTGCCGACGGACGCTGGTATGAAGGACGTACCGATGCGAAATATCCGCGCCTCTTAACCAATACCGACAACCGAAACAATCAGGCAAGCACCGCTTTTATATTCGATAAATCGTACGTGAGACTCAAGAATATTCAATTAGGATATGTTATTCCTCAACACATTTCCCGATTGGCCTTTGTCGACAAGCTGCGTATTTATTCGAGTATCGAAAATGCGTTCACCTTCACTAACAATTATCCCGGATTAGACCCCGAACTGTCTTCGAGGATTCAATATCCTACTATGATTAATTATTCTTTTGGATTGAACTTAACTTTTTAAAATATACAGATATGAAAACAAAAAAATATATATTGACGCTTCTCGCTTCAACTCTTCTGACGGGCTGTTTCGAACTCGACCTTTATCCACCCGATCAGTTAAGCAGTTCAACATTCTGGAAAACCGAAACACACATAAAACAGGGCATGATGGGAATATATAACGCCATCAAACAGCAATACGCATTCGGATTTGACTATATGTTCGATTATCTCGGCGAGACTGCTTACGGTTACGACGTGCCTTTTCCGGCTATCATGATTGGAACATATACTTCTACAGACGGTACCGTTCAGGCTTACTGGCAATATCTCTACGAAGGCGTACAACGCGCTAACGGAGTGATTGCCAACGTTACAAAAATGGAAACTGTGGATGAAACCGTAAAGGGGAAAGCCATAGCAGAAGCCAAATTTCTGAGAGCTTTGTGTTATTTCCGATTGCTGGATTTGTTTGGAGGCGTGCCTTACTATGATGAAAAGACGGATGTCAACATCGAATTTGCTACAATGAAAGAGCCGAGAAGTAGCGCCGAAGATATCCGCAAACATATCATTGAAGACCTTACCGCTGCTGTCGAAAAGTTAGACGTTGCATGGCCTGCAGGCGATTACGGACGAGCTACCAAAGGAGCTGCTTACGCCCTCAGAGGAAAGGTTTATCTCTATAATAAAGAATGGGATAAGGCTATTGCCGACTTCGAGGAAATCGTATATAACCGTTCCAATAACTATGGATATGCGCTGCACTTAAACTATGCCGAACTGTTCGAACTCTACAACGGCAAAAAAAGCAATGAAATGATTTTCGCCCTGCAAAGCGTGGCCGGTGGCGAAAATTATGGAATGACAATGGGTACTTACCTTGGCAATAAATCAACGTTAAGAAATATCTCAAGCAATAACTGCGTTCCGTCTGAAGATTTGATTGCCATGTACGAAAATCAGGACGGAAAACCGTTTGACTGGAACGATGTTTTCCCCGGCTTCAACGAAGGTGACGAAGCATTTAAACGCAATTATCTGTGCATCAAACTCAACCCGGGTGGCGCCGGTATCGAATCACTGCTCAATGCAGATACTGCTAAAATCGCCGATGCCTATCGTAATCGCGATCCGCGATTAGCTATCAGCGTTATCACACCTTTCTCCACCTATCTGGGAACAACGACCGGCAGTGTTCCCGAAATGAAAATGTTCGTGCTTTTCAATTCCGAGAACAACGGCGGAACACCTATGGAATCAAACGGTTATATCCGTAACGCCAATTCCAGCTGGAACACTTGCTTCTGGCGCAAGTTTGTCCCTACCGGCAATCTCGACGGCTATCTGCACGAATATACACAAACTCCCTTTGAATTTCCGCTAATTCGTCTTGGCGACGTCTTGCTTATGCTCTCCGAAGCCTATAATGAGGCAGGTATGCTGGATAAGGCAGTTACCGAACTCAACAAGGTAAGAGCAAGAGTAAACATGCCGGGGTTAAATTCCGGAGCTGAATGGCTGACCGTAAACTCAAAAGGCGAGATGACCGAGAGGATAAGAAAGGAACGTGCCGTAGAACTGGCTATCGAAGGCCATCGCTTCGCAGACCTGCGCCGCTGGGGCATTGCCAAACAAGTGTTGTCGGGACGCCCTGCTTTGGGTATTTACGGCCAAACGCAATATGTACACTCTTTCACCGACAGAGATATGTTATGGCCTATACCGGCAGTCGAAATCGAACGTAATGATGCTCTTACTACAAATCCGGGATGGTAATATTTTTTGATATGAGAACATTACATTTTTTGCGTGTTTTATCCTTGCTTTGTACGATGTCGTTTACGGTCGGCTCGGTAATTGCACAGCAACAGCCCCTGCATTACTGGCAAAAACCCGATTCTTTGTTGCAAGATCAGGCAACGCTGGTGTTCAGTCAGGCTCATAAGATGCTCGACAAGTATCCACCTTCTGCAGCTGTGGCCGAGGAGCGACTTCTTGCTCTGTATTCAATCGATGTCCTGTTGCATGATACGCGTTTGGATAATACGAAGGCTTTTCTTGATTATATCGGACAAAGATATGATAATGTGACGCTCCGGCTGCAAAGTGAGAAACCGGTCAACAACGAAATTCGCGTTTATCGCATGTATACTCATGGCTTTGTAATACAATCGCCTACGGTTACGATTGGGATAGATTTGATAAGAGGCGGGAGCGCAGACCGCCCTTTTATCAGCGATCCCCTGATGCGGAGACTTGTTGAGCGCTGCGATATTCTGTTTGTGTCGCACATTCACGGCGACCATGCCGACAAGTCGGTAGCGCAAATGTTTTATGAGCACAATAAACTCGTCATTGCACCGCCGGGGCTATGGGATAATACATCTCCGAATATCAAGCATCTACGAGCAAAAGAGATGATAACCGAGACTGTCCGTATTCCCGCACGAAATGCAAACTTGACGGTTAGAGTGTTCCCCGGACATCAGGATGAAGTACCCAATAACATGTATGCCATTACTACGCCCGAAAATAAAACCGTTCTCCATACCGGCGACCAGTATAACAAGGATGATATGGCGTGGCTCGCCCACGTAGCCGATAAAGTGAAAGTCGATGTTCTACTTGTTCATTCATGGATGGGAGATTTGGAACAATCCGTCGAAGGTATCCGACCCTCCCTAATCATCACCGGACATGAAAACGAAATGGAACACTCTATCGACCATAGAGAGTCTTTCTGGCTGACTTATAGGCGATTTGGCAATATCAAAATTCCCTATGTCGTAATGGCTTGGGGCGAATATTATAGCTTTACGAATAATTAATGAGGATTTTATAAAAAACAGTGTCCTGATGCTCTTAGCAACAGGACACTGTTTGTTTGTTTGAAGACGGGTTTTCGTTGAGCGATACGGCTACTATTGATTATCCATAAACTCTTCATACAAAGCAACTGGTCCGTAATGCCAAAACTTTGTTTCCTCATTTTCAAGTTGTTTGTAAGTGTTGGAATGATAGAACAATTTCAATGCTTCCAATGGCGTTACGTGATTTTCTTCGGCATAAATCCTTGCGACATGCGACACTTTGCCCGGCAGTAGCAAATACAGGTTCTTGTTAGTAATTTCCAAATTCATAGTCGTATCTCCTTTGCTCCGATAAAATTCAGCGCCGACAATGCTTTTTCGGTATGGAAAAGCATCTGGTCGAACAGTAAATATGTCTTTAACTCGCGAATCAATTCGTTTTTGTCCAAAATTCCGCTTTCAAACAGGGAAAACGCTGCATAAACACGGTCGTTGGCAACAGGTCCCCAGACAACATCGTAAAGATGAACGAATTGCCTGTTCAAACGATTAACCATAACAAAATCAACCCATTCCGAAGTCGGCGTCTTGAATCTCAATACATTCAAATAATCCGTCTGCAACAAAGTTTCATTTATTTCATAGATGTTAACATAACCTGTTGATTCTTTTTCTATTATCTTCCTTCTGACCCATTGTTCGGCTTGCCCGAAAGACGAGGTTGTATAAAAGCCTTGTCCATAATCCAATGTCCGCGTGGATTGAATGATTCTGGGTCGTTCAATCCTGTCCAAACCGCCATGATAAACCCTCATACAC
>JAITPH010000103.1 GCA_031289515.1 Tannerella sp. | reverse complement strand
TTGCTGTTCCTCGTCCATGCGTGCGACGACGAACAAATTGTAAAGAATCCTGTCGTGGAAAACAAGTACGACCCAAGTTTGCCTGTAATGGTAAACAGTATCAAGCCCACTTACGGAGGAATTGACGGAACATTTGTCGTTGAAGGTAACTTTCCCGGAGACCTTGCCGACATGGGAGTTTATTTCGGAGAGAAGAAAGCGGTAATTGTCGCTACCGACGGACGCAGTATCACCGGCATCGTACCCAAACAGCCGAATGGATACAATAACGTCTCTGTCGTTGTCGGCAATGACATTCTTGCTCCTGCCGAGCTTAAATTCAAGTACAAACAGACCAGGTCGGTCAAGACCATTGCCGGAGTATTCGGCGACGCTACCGACGTGGACGGCGAAATTAACGCCTCACGCTTTAACGAGCCTTCGAATATCGCTACCGTGAAAGGTCTGAATGGCGACAATATTATTGTATGTCATGCCTGGTGGAACGACCGCGTTCGCCTTATCTCGCTCGACGACAATAAAGTCGTGCAGTTGCATAACGGAGTATCGTTCGGAACTCCGGGCGTAGATAACACGCGGGAGAAATTCTACCTCGTAGGACACTGGGCAGACCAGCACAATGTATATTCGTTTTCGCGAGAAGACGGATGGACGCCACGTATCGAAGGAATAAAACTAGAACAAAGCGATATGCCCGGCGACGTGCATTCCTGCAAGGTGGGTAAAGACGACAATTTCCTGTATGTCCTGGATGCTCAGGCAAATTTTGCCGAAGTAGATCTGAAAAACCGTACATATCGCATGATTCAGTATGAAGGCTATAGACCTACCGGTTTCAACAATCGAAGCCAGCTGGCTTACAGCAAATATCACGATTGCTTCTTTGCCTCATTCCCTGTAGAACTCGGCATACTGAAGATATGGAACGACAACGGCGTCTGGAAATCGGAAAAGTACGCCGGCTGGAACGGCGCCGGCAGCGCTACCGGACACCGGCTCAACGACGCCCAGTTCATCGAGCCTAACGGACTGACGGTAAACGACGAAGGCGAGATTTTTGTCGTCAACCGCGGCGGACATTTTATCAACAAGATTTCCGGCGACCTCGTAGAACTTGTTGCCGGCAAACCCGGCAGTTGGGGTACAATAAACGGCGACCCGCTCGACGCCCGATTCGACCAGCCGCAGGATATTGCAGTCGATTTCGAAGGCAATTTCTATATCGCGGGAGGCGCAGACCGTACTATCAGAAAACTTTCAATAGAATAATACTTAATACATATATTTATGAAGATAAAACATTTTATATCGGCGCTGTTACTGTCGCTACTATCCGTCAATGCACTGTTTGCGCAGACTGTCTTTACCGCCGGCGGTTTGATAATGGACGAAAGCGGCGAGGCATTGATAGGCGCTACCGTCGCTGTGAAGGAGAATCAAAGTAACGGCGTTACGACTGATATGGACGGACATTTCAAGATAACAGGCCTTACGTCGGGTCAAACCCTGGTCTTTTCATATATAGGTTATGAATCGCAGGAAGTCGTGATAAGGAGTACCAACGAACGTATGCGTATCGCTCTGAAAGAAAACGTGAATGCGATGGAAGAAGTCGTTGTAGTCGGTCGCGGCGTTCAGCGCAAACTGTCGGTGACAGGCGCTATTACCAATGTAGATGCGTCGGAGTTGAAAGTTCCCGCCACCTCCGTCTCCAACATGCTTGGCGGGCGCGTGCCGGGTATTATCTCCGTTACGCGAAGCGGCGAGCCGGGAAAGGATTTCTCGGAGTTTTGGATACGCGGTATCAGTACTTTCGGCGCCGGTGCGAGCGCTTTAATACTTATTGACGGCGTAGAGGGCAACCTTAACGACATCGACCCCGAAGATATAGAGAACTTCTCGATATTAAAGGATGCGTCTTCGACGGCTGTCTATGGCGTCAGAGGTGCGAATGGCGTTGTGCTTGTTACTACCAAAAGAGGAAAAGCAGGCAAACTGACGATTAACGTAAAAGCTAATGCGGGATTGTCGTACTCTCCGCGCATGCCGAAATATTTGGGCGCTAGCGACTATGCTACGCTTGCCAACGAGGCTGCCGTATCGAGAGGCATGAATCCTATTTTCAGAGACGTCGATTTGGCTCTGTTCGAGAGCGGTCTCGACCCCGACCTTCATCCGGATGTAAACTGGAGAGACGTCATATTGAAAGACTGCTCGTGGAATCAGCAATATTTCCTTAGCGCATCCGGAGGAGGAGACGTTGCACGTTATTACATCAGTCTGGGTATAATGAACAAAGAAGCTATTTTCAAGCAGGATAAAGGGCTTAATAACTACGATACAAACGTGGACTACAATAAATATAATTTCCGCGCCAATGTGGACGTCAATCTGACTGCGACGTCGGTTTTGACTTTGGGACTGGAGAACGTCATTGTTGCCCAGAACTTCCCCGGTTATGGAGATAACAGCGCCGCGTTGTGGGAAGCGCAGGCAAACCTGACGCCTGTTACCGTTCCGATCGTCTTCTCTACAGGCGAATCGCCCGCTTACGGACAGTTCAACGACCAGATAAGCCCTTACGTATTGCTTAATCAAACAGGTTACAGAAGTTATTACCGCAATACCAACAATTTGAATCTGCAATTTCAGCAGGATTTGGGAATCATAACCAAAGGGCTTTCTTTTACGGCTCTCGGAAATTTGTATGCCAATAACCAGATGTCGTCGGGACGCACAAAAATGCCTGCCCTGTACTACACTAAAAGCCGCAAGCGCGATGGTACGCTCAATTTGGAAAAAAGAGCCGACGCCGTCGAGCCGAGTTATTTTCGCAACACCGAAGTGGACAGAAAGTTCTACATCGAGGCTCGCCTGAACTATTCCGGCGTATTCGACCAAGACCACCGCGTTACCGGATTGTTGCACTTTTTTCTCGAAGACTACATCAGTTCCATGTATGACACTGACATGACGGCTATTCCGAAACGGTATAACGGCTATTCCGGCCGTCTGACCTACTCGTGGAAAGACACTTATTTCATCGAAGGCAATCTTGGCTATACAGGCTCGGAGGCTTTTGAGCAGGGAAAGAAATTCGGCTTGTTTCCGGCAATATCCTTAGGTTGGGCGCCCACGCAGTACGAGTTTCTGCAAAACGCTTTTCCTTTTCTGAACTTTCTGAAGTTTAGAGGCTCTTACGGCATTGTCGGTAACGACCGGTTGACGTCGAACGACGCCGTACGCTTTCCGTATCTTACGTTAATGGGCGCTGCCGGCTCGGGCACATGGAACTCTGGCGTCGGCTTAACGGAAACTCAGGTAGGCTCGAATAATCTTAGATGGGAAAAATCAACCAAAGCTAATTTCGGGATAGACATGCACTTCTTTAAAGACCGTTTTGACATGACAGTCGATATTTTCCGCGACATACGCTCCGGTATTTATCAACAGCGTGCAAGCGTTCCCGAAGAAATGGGTCTGGTTACGCTGCCTTGGGCTAACGTCGGCAAGATGAAGAGCTGGGGTATCGACGGACACCTTTCCTACACTCAACCTCTGCCCGAAAAGGATTGTTATCTCGTGCTTCGCGCCAATCTCACTCAATCAAAGAACGAAATTCTGGAATATGAGGAAGCTATTGTGCGCTATCCGTACCAGTCGGCCATCGGTTATCAGATAGGTATCAACCGCGGTCTTATCGCGCTCGGCCTGTTCGAGGACGAAGACGACGTCCGCAACAGTCCGCGTCAGGTTTTCGAAAGCGTCGTATTGCCCGGAGACATCAAATATAAGGATGTGAACGGTGACGGACTTATCGACGATTACGACATCGTTCCCCTTGAATATTCATCTACGCCTCAGATTCAATACGGTTTTGCTACCGAATTTAACTGGAAGAAATGGAACGTAAGCGCACTTCTCGAGGGCGTCAGCAGGGTGAAATATTTCAGCGGCGGTCACGGTTTTTATCCTTTCGATGGTCGCGAAGTCGGTAACGTATTGGATATCGTCAAGGAAGACCGCTGGACGTCTGCCGCCATTTCGGGCGACCCTTCGACCGAAAATCCGAATGCGCGTTTCCCTCGACTTTCGTATGGCAATAACAGTAATAACAACCGCGCTTCGACTTTCTGGTTGAACGATGGCCGTTACGTGCGATTGAAAAATGTTCAGCTATCATATCGTACCGGGGCAAGGGTATTGAGCATATTCGGCATTCAGGATGCGACGGCAAGTTTGATAGGCGAGAACCTGTACGTTTGGGACACGGTGAAACTTTTCGACCCGGCGCAGGCTTCCTCAAACGGCGCTACGTATCCGATTCAAAGGATTTTTACACTACAATTGAATCTTAAATTTTAACGAATAGATTTTATGAATAAAATATTTAATATAAAGACTTGCATGTCTGTTGCAATGATTGCAGGCGTTTTGACTTTCGGCTCCTGCGAAGACTTCATTGATATAGAAGAGTATGTTTACGACAAGATGACGATAGATTCCGTTTTCATCTCAAAAGAAAGAACGCTTCAGTACATCAACGGAACGGCTGAATATTTGTTGGACGAGTCGAAGCTCGTTACCGGCGCAAGCTATCCGAGCGGTCTGGCTACCGACGAGGCTTTCGCTCCCTGGGTCGATTGGAATCACCGCGCAATGTATCTGACGGTTGACCAGGTCACTCCGCGCGATACTAAAGGTTTTAATCCCTGGGGAACATTTTATCGGGGTATCCGCAAGGCGAATATCAT
>JAITPH010000220.1 GCA_031289515.1 Tannerella sp. | reverse complement strand
AATCGAACAGACATCTCGTGTGTCGGTAAACGGATGTCTCCACTGCGCTGCGCTCCGGTCGACATGACGGAGGAGGGTAACCGTCATTGTGGAGGCGGTTACCGTCATTTCGGCAGTATCCGTCATTGCGAGGAACGAAGCAATCCAGCGCCCTGTATAGTCTGGATTGCTTCGTTCCTCGCAATGACGTCCGTCAATCTCAATTGTCAATTATCCATTGTCGATTATTGAAGCCGGATTGCTTCGTACCTCGCAATGACGCAAGCGGCGAAGGTTACGCGGTACACGTAGCCGTCATGTCGACCGGAAGCGGATTTCAAACAGCCTCGTGTTCGGTGCGGAGGATTATTTCATTTTGCAGGTCGAGGCCGAGGTCGTTGAAATAATCGCTGTATCCGGCTACACGGACTATCAGGTTGCGGTATTTCTCCGGATGCTTCTGGGCGTCGCGCAGGCTGTCGGCGTCGACTACATTAAACTGTATGTGATGACCGTTCATCTTGAAATAACTCCGTACCAGAGCCGATACTTTGCCGATTGCCGTTTCGTCTTCAAAAAACGACGGACTGAACTTCTGGTTGAGCAGCGTGCCTCCGGTATGCAAATGGTCGATTTTGGCGGCAGACTTTACTACCGACGTCGGGCCGTTCCTGTCGGAGCCTTGAACGGGCGAGATGCCTTCCGAAACAGGCAAGCCCGCCCTGCGTCCGTCGGGACTTGCGTGCATGACGCTGCCGAAATAGACATGGCACGTCGTAGGCAAAAGATTGATGCGGTAATCAGCCCCGCGCGGACTTGTATGTCCGGTTATCGCACCGTAATAGATGTTGAAAACGTCAAGAAGCTGCGCATCGGCGCGGTCGTCGTCGTTACCGTATTTCGGCGTTTTGTAGAGCAGGCGGTAAAGCAAATCGCCGTCATGCTCGAAATTATCCTCCAGTGCAGCCACAAAATCGGGCAGACCGACGACGTTCTCTTCAAAGACATTCGTTTTGAGCGAAGTCAGCGAATCGGTCACCGTACCCAGGCCTACGCCCTGCACATAATTGGTATTGTACCGCGAGCCGCCGCGGATATAATCCGTCCCGCGAGCCACGCAGTCGTCAATAATCAGCGACAGGAACGGCGTCGGAACATGCGTCATGAAAATCTTCTCGATAGCGTTGTTGCCCTTGATTTTTATGTCGGCAAAGTGCCGGATCTGCCTTCCGAACGCATCCAGCAGCTGTTCGTAGGAATGAATCTCCGAAGCCTTGCCGGTATGCAGGCCGATTTGTTTCCGTGTACGGACGTCGAAGCCGTCGTGCAACGTCAGTTCCAGTATTTTTGGCATGTTGAAATATCCGCAGAGGATATAGCTCTCCGTGCCGAAAGCGCCGCTCTCGACGCATCCGCTTGCGCCTCCGTTGCGGGCGTCCTCGATTTTCTTGCCCTGGTTGACAAGTTCCTGCACGATGGCGTCGGTATTGAATATCGACGGCTGGCCGAAGCCGGTCTTCGTTATCCCGACGGCGCGGTCGATGAAAGCGCCGGGATTGAGACGGCTCAGCTGTACCATGGAACCCGGTTGCAGCAGGCGCATTTCTTCTATCACGTCGAGAATGATATACGAAACCTCGTTGACCGCATCCCTGCCGTCCTCCGTCAGTCCGCCGAGGTTTATGAGGCAAAAGTCGGTGTAGGTATTGCTTTCTTCTGCCGTAACGCCGATTTTGGGCGGCGAGGGATGATTGTTGAATTTCACCCAGAACGATTCCAGCAGTTCGACAGCCATTTCGCGGGTCAGAGAGCCTGCCTCCGTTTCAGCCTTGTAGAAAGGATAGAGATGCTGGTCGAGGCGGCCGGGATTGAACGAATCCCACGGATTGAGTTCCGTAACGACGCCGAGATGGATAAACCAGTAATGTTGCAGCGTTTCGTGGAAAGTGGCGGGAGCGTTGGCCGGCACGCGGCGGCAGATACGCGCCATTTCAACGAGTTCGTCCCTGCGGACGGCGTCCTGTTCGGCGGCGGCAAGTCCGTCGAGTTCGGCGGCATGGCGTTCGGCAAAGCGGATTATGGCGCCGGCGGCAATCTTCATCGCCTTGAGTTCTTCAAACCTGTCGAGGGCGTCGGGGTCGTTCATCCAGTCGAGCGAGTTGATGCTTTCTTCGATGTCGCCGACAATATCGAGCATTCCGCGACGGTAAATCTTGTATCCGGCGACGGTGTGACCCGGAGCGCGCTGTTCCATAAATTCGGTGAAGATTCCGGCGTTGTAGGCGTCGTGCCATTCGGCGGACATTGTTTCCATGACGCGGTCGCGGTTCGAGCGTCCGTTCCAGAAGGGGATAATTGTTTTCTCGTAGGCGTCGCGCGTCTCGTCGTCGACGCGAAACCATACCTTTTCACGGCTGTCGAGTATGTCGAGATCCTTGAGCGAGTGAACGGTGATTTCGGGATAGGTCGGCGTCGCTTTCGGTTCCGGCCCGCGTTCGCCGACAATCAGTTCGCTGTCGTTTATACGTATTTTCTTGTTCGACAAAACGTAGTCGAACGATTTGGCGCGCTGTACGGGAACGGAATCGCCGAAAGCCGTGTTGTTTCTGTAAAACTCTGTCATCAGTAAAGCCCTTTCGGCCGATATGCGGTTGATTGCGTTAAGGCTTTGTTCGCGTAATTGATTAATTCTTGGAGTCATCGTTTCAGTTTTTGATTGTTAATTATTGAGGAAATCATCCGCCGGTACGGACGTCGAATCCGGCGGCTTCAAATTGTTGTTTTATTTCGGACAATTCATTTTTGGGGACAGACCTGACATCTTCAAAACCGTTTCGGATGTTGAATCTGGCGTATTTGTGGGCGGCCGTGTTGTGGAACGGCAGCAAATCGACGCCGTCTGCCGCGGCAGGCATGGACTTCAGGAGCGCGATGCTGCGACTGATGTTTTCGGGCGTGAAAGTCGCGTTCGGGACAACCGGAATGCGAATGCGCACCCTGTGTCCGGCAGCGAGCAGGCGCGACAGGTTTTCGTGTATTATCGCGTTTGAAACGCCCGTGTACGCCCGGTGCAGGTCGTTGTCGACGATTTTCAGGTCATAGAGAAACAGGTCTGTGAGGTTGCGGATGGCGTCGAAATTGTCCCACGCCGAGAAACCGGACGTATCGACGGCCGTATGGAAGCGTTCCTTTTTGCACAACGCGAGCGTTTCGCGCAGGAAACAGGGCTGCATCAGCGGCATGAAAGCGGACAGCCTTTCATAAAGGCGGTCGCCCGAATGCCCGGGCCGTCGTGCACGGCGAAGCGTTTAATGTCGAAAATGATACCTTTCACTGTTTATAAAGTCTTACTCGCCGCAAAGTTAGATAAAAGATTCGGAAAAGCCCGACTTGGACGGTTATTTTTGATTGTCCGGTCGGCGACGGTCGGTTGCAAATCCTGCGAGACAAGGAGCGAAATCGAAAGCGCCATCGTACCGTAGCATGAAATCGAACGGCTGAAAAATTTGCAAGGGGACGTCGGTAGCAGGCCGACGTCCCCTTTTGTGCGTAATTCGTCACAATATTTATTCTTCAAATCATTGATAATTCGCGTATTATCTTTTAACATAAAAGCATGCAACATTTTTGCTTGCAATTGCAACATTTTTTATAGTCCTCCTTTTCTGTTACCCCTACCTTTGCACCCTTATTAACAACGTAATATTTATATCAGATGAAAGAAAACATATTTTTTAAATGTAAGATGAAGCGGAATTTAGCGACCCTGTTTATGGTTTTCCTTCCTTCGCTTCTGTTTGCACAGACAAACATGGTGTCCGGAACTGTTACTGAAAACGGCGACGGTTTGCCCGGGGTAAACATCCTTGAAAAAGGAACAACGAACGGAGCAATTTCAGATATCAGCGGAAATTTTAGAATCGAACTGACCCAATCGCCTTCGATTCTGGTTTTCTCTATGGTTGGAATGGCAACACAAGAAAAAACGGTAACATCCGGCGACAATATCAATATTGTATTGTCGGAAGATGTATGGCAATTGGAGCAAGTGGTCGTGACGGGCTATTCGTCGCAGAAGAAGGCAGACCTGACCGGCGCCGTCTCGGTGGTGAATATGAA
>JAITPH010000065.1 GCA_031289515.1 Tannerella sp. | reverse complement strand
GTCAAAACAGGATGATTGTCGATTTTATGTATTTATAACATTCGATCGACGTTTTTTGTCCGTGAATCTTTGCCGGCCCGGTCTGGGGACGGAAATAAGCATTATTCTGCGTTCATGTTTGTCGAGGCATTCGTTTGTCGGCCGACGAATGTCTCCGCTGCGTCCGTTCAGTTTTGACAGCAATGTGCATATCTTCACTTTCATTTCCTCGTTTTTGTCGATTAGTTCCACAAGTTTTTCCCGACTCTCGAAGTTGATATTTTTGTCAATTGTAATTAACCGGTTATAAAGGTATTGCTGCCCGATTTTGGAAGAAGTCCTGTCCATAAACCGGAACAGTTCATCGAAGTCAATATCCGCTTTCGACTGATTGTTTATGTACTGAAAATCCGCGGAGTGAGATATATTCAGCGAATAGCATTCAATCAAATCAAAATTCATAAATTCATCTTCCGGTTTTATGTTGGAACTTTCACTGTTCCTGTTTTTCTTTTTTAATATAATAACGATAATTATATAGCCAAGTCAATATTTCCGGCAAAGGTATTGACTATTCCCCCAAAATAAAATCGCGCGAAGGCGTGTTACAAAACATAATCCGAAAGATTTTGCATATCCCGTGAATATCGCTATCTTTGCAACTTAAAATTAGAACAATATGGAGAAAATATTTGAAACGTCGAAGATTAAGGAGTTGGATAAATATACGATCGAGAATGAGCCGATAGCCTCTATTGATTTGGTGGAGCAGGCGGCGACGGTTTTTGTGAACGAGTTTTGCCGCCGGTTTCCGTCGCTTCGGAACAGGATTATCGTCTTTGCCGGTCAGGGCAACAATGGCGCTGATGCGCTGGCTATCGCCCGCCTGCTTATGGAAAGACGCTATAACGTGTCCACTTACCTGATAAATCCGTTAAACAAACTGTCGGCCGATTGCGAAACAAACAAAAATCGCCTTGTTGAAGAGGGAAACGATCAGTTTACGGAGGTCAAGCCGCCGCATTTCCGTCCTCCGAAGCTCGAACAGACGGATATTGTCATCGACGGACTTTTCGGATCGGGCGTGGACAGACCGTTAGACGGCGTCTTTGCCAAGATAGTCGATTATATAAACCGTTCGGAATCGACCGTCGTTTCGGTAGACATGCCTTCGGGTTTGTTCGGCGAGGACAATAAAGACAACGACCTGCAATATGTCATTCAGGCTGACATGACGTTCACGTTTGAATTTCCGAAGCTGTCGTTCCTTTTGCCCGAAAACGCCGATTTCGTGGGCAAATGGAAGGCGTTGCCGATAGGACTTCACCACGACGCCCTGCTCAATACGAAAACGCCTTACGGACTTGTCACCGAAGACTGCATCGTAGAGTGTATCAAACCTCGCGAGCAATTCTCGCACAAAGGCGATTACGGTCACGCGCTGCTTGTTGCGGGAAGCGTCGGCAAGATGGGAGCAGCCGTATTGGCCGCCAGGGGATGTATGCGCAGCGGCGTCGGCTTGCTGACCGTACATTTGCCTGCACGCGGCGAAACCGTCATGCAGACCGCCTTGCCCGAAGCCTTGGTAGAAATGGACGGTAACAGGGATATTATAACAAATTTGCCGGATATATCCGTCTATGACGCGATAGGTATCGGTCCGGGCATCGGCAAGAGCGAAGAAACCAAAGCCATGATAGAATCGTTGCTTGGCAAGTCCGGCGTCGCGCCTTTGGTAATCGACGCGGACGCGCTCAATATTATAGCGGACAACAGCGAAATGCTTCATAACCTGCCCGAAAATACTGTAATAACGCCTCATCCCAAGGAATTTGACCGTATTGCGGGAACGAGCGAAAACGCCTTCGACCGTTTGCAGAAAGCACGCTCCATCGCGACTGAAGAAAAAATAATCGTTGTCCTGAAAGGCGCTTATACAGCCGTCTGTCTGCCGTCGGGCAAGGTATATTTCAATACGTCGGGCAATCCCGGAATGGCGACGGCAGGCAGCGGAGACGTGCTGACCGGCGTTATTACATCTTTGCTTGCGCAAGGCTACCGTGCCGAAGATGCGGCCGTTATCGGCGTATATATACACGGAATCGCCGGAAATCTTGCTGCTGCCAACCTTTCGGAGGAGAGCATGATTGCCGGCGATATTGTAATAATGCTGGGCAAAGCATTTAAACAGATGCACGACCAGATATCGTATCTCTGACGGTTAAATGCCCAACGATTTCCCGACTTTTTCAATTTTGTCCAAAGCGACTTTTTCGGCGTCGGGAATTTCGCCGGCCGACTTGACCGGTACGTGCACTTCGACGTAGAACTTGATTTTAGGCTCGGTGCCGGAAGGACGAATTGAAACTTTGGTACCGTCTTCGGCGTAATACTGAAGCACGTTCGACGTCGTCGGCATGTTGAGCGAGAAGTCCTCGTCGTCGACAAAGCTATGCCCCTTGAGCGAAGCGTAGTCGTAAGTCATCGTCACCTTCGAGCCTGCGATTTCTTTTAACGGATTATCGCGGAACGACTTCATCATTGCTTCAATTTCTTCGGCTCCGCTTTTGCCTTTTTTTACGACGGAGATTCCTACTTCCTTGGAATATCCGTATTCTGCGTAAATACTGTTTAACAAATCGAACAGGGTAAGTCCCCTGTCTTTTGCCCATGCGGTTATTTCGGCCAGGATGCAGCATGAAGAAACGGCGTCTTTGTCGCGCACGAAGTCTTCGCACAGGAATCCGTAACTCTCTTCACCGCCGCCGATAAACGATTTCTTCCCTTCGTTCCTGCGCATTATGGCGGCAATCCATTTGAAGCCGGTGTATACGTCGTAATAGCCGACTTCGTTCTTTTCGGCGATAGCGCGGATGGTTTCGGTCGTTACGATAGTCTTGACGATGTATTCCTTGCCGGTCAGTTTGCCGAGTTGTTTCCATCGGGTAATCAGGTAGTATACAAACAGCAGGGCTGTCTGGTTGCCGTTGAGCAATATCCATTCTCCGGCGTCATTCTTTACGGCAGCGCCCATGCGGTCGGCATCGGGGTCTGATGCGAGAACAAGCTCCGCACCGGTGGCTTTAGCTCTTTCGACCGCCATGGACATTGCAGCCTTTTCTTCCGGATTGGGCGATACGACGGTAGGAAAGTCGCCGCTCACTACGTCCTGTTCGGGTACATTAATAATATTAGTGAATCCGTAGCTTTTCAGCGCTTCCGGTATGAGCCGGACGCCTGTGCCGTGAATCGGCGTATACACGATTTTGATGTCTCTGTGGCGGGCGATAATATCCTGCGACAGCGAAACGGTCTTCAAGTCTCTGATATAGGCATCGTCTATCTCCTTGCCGACTATTTCAATCAGTTCCTTATCGCCCTCAAACTTTATGTCTGCGACCGTTCTGACTTTATTTACTTCGGCAATGGTTTTTTTGTCGTGCGGGGATATCATCTGCGCGCCGTCGTCCCAGTAAGCCTTGTAGCCGTTGTATTCCTTGGGATTATGCGAAGCGGTGAGTATGATGCCGCTCTGACAGCCCAGTTTGCGTATTGTATACGATATTTCGGGCGTAGGCCGGAGGTCTTCGAACAAATATACTTTTATGCCGTTCGACGAAAAGATATCCGCCGATATTTCCGCATATTCGCGGCTGTTGTTACGGCAATCGTAACCGATTACTACTTTTATCTGCGGAAGATTTGCAAATTCCTTTTTAAGATAGTTCGATAATCCCTGAGTTGCCGATCCGACCGTATATTTGTTCATACGATTCGAGCCGACGCCCATGATACCGCGCAGTCCGCCTGTTCCAAATTCGAGATCTTTATAGAACGACTCTATCAGTTCCGTCGGGTCTTCGTTGTCCAACATCGCCTGCACCTGTTTGCGGGTCGCAGCGTCGTAACCGGCGCTAAGCCAAGTTTCCGCTTTTCTTCTTACTTCTTCTATTAACTCTTTATTTTCCATATTATTTACTGTTATATGTACAAGAAAAAACATTCAAAGGTATGAAAAAAATATTATTCTCCGCCGATTATCGGAAAATATTTTCCGGAAATTTTGATTATTGACGTGCGAGTTCGCTTTTGCAGAAAGGGATTTCAGAGCGAAAATGCGTATTCGTACCGCGAGCGGTTGCCGCATTGGTCGGTTACGGTAATTCTGAGGCGATGAGAGCCGGGACGAAGTCGCTTGTCGTCGAACTTATATGTTATCAACGCTTTTTTCGCGTCGTATTCAAAAAGGGCGTACTTGCCGTCTATTTCGCCGCGATACGTGTAGACGCCGCTCAAGTCGTCTTTTATCCTGACTGTTATTTGCCTGCCGTTAATCCATTTATCCGGATTGACAGGCGTGATTACAGGCGGATCGACGTCTCTCGAAACGGTATATTTTCCCAATTCCTGTATCTCGCTGTCGAGCCAGCCGTCGCGGTAAGAGCCTCCTATCCACACGGCGTTTCCGTTCCGGCTATTGATGCGGACAATGCCCAACTGCTTTGTGTTCGGCGGCGTGAGTTGCTCGCTTACGCTGATTGACAATTGAGCCGAACTGTGAAGCGGCACAGGCGAGTTGTGCAAGACATGAATCGGCGAATAGTACTTGTTATCGGCAATGGCGCTGTATGCCATGTATAAATTGCTGTACAGACTGTTTCGCGGAACGGTCAGACGGATGCCTTTTGTCGAAAACGAATTGTAATCGTACCAGCGCATCAATTTGTTTCCGGCGGTATCGGGCGGCGCTATGTCCTGCTTCCTGCCTTTTATTTTCAGATTTACTTTGCTAACGTTTTTGTAAATATCCGAAAGAGCGACGGTTACATTATATTCGCGTTCTTCGGTTATGTTTATTATGCCGGAATTTCGGCTTGCTATGAAACCTGCCCTGTTGCCCGGCTCAACGAAAGTCTTGATATAAAAAACGTTTCTGCGCGAGTATTCTTCGTAGTCGGTATAACTGTTCAGGTATCTCGATTCTTCATAAGCGAAGCGGTCGGCGTAACTGCGATACGTTTCAACGCTGTCCACCGTTTGAAGGATGTCTTTTATTCCGTATGAAAACGTCGTACCGTCCATCCGGTCTATCGCTCTTATTCCCAATCCTATTGCTCCATACGCCTCAATCGCGGCATCGACGACCGGATTCTCGTTTTTATCGGTTTCAACTTTGATGATTTGCTTTTTACTGCTGCCGTTGACGACGCCTTTTCCTTCGACCGGATAAATCACAAGCTCACGCACAAAAGGTTTGCGGGTGTCTTTTATGTATTTTTTGAAGTATACAAGCGGGTCTAAATAATCGCCATTCTTCATATCGCGTATCTCCAAATGAAGATGAGGAGCGGCGGAACTGCCCGAATTGCCGCTGAAAGCAATCACTTCGCCTTGGCTGACAGGTATCGCGCCGGGATCAAACTTTATATCTACCGTATAACTTTCGTTCTTGTATTGCTTTTCCTTGACAATAGCGGCTATATGACTGTTAAACCTCTGCAAATGACCGTATACGGAGATTATGCTGTCGCCGGGATGGGTGATATAAACGGCCAAGCCATATCCGAAAGGACTGACCGTCACGCGCGATACGTAGCCTTTTGCGACGGCATGGACGCTATGGCCTTCGACGCCTTTGGTACGGACGTCGACGCCTGCATGGAAATGATTTGCACGCAGTTCGCAAAACCCGCCCGAAAGCGACATGTCGAAGTCGAGAGGATTAGCCGGATTTTGAGCTTTTGTCTGTGCAACTACCGTCCCTGCAAGGAGTAAAAACGTATAAATAAATAATTTCTTCATCATTTTCTGCCGGAAATCTACGGTAAAGGTAATAAAAAATCAGCCACGACAGGCAAATGGTCGCTGTATCCGCCCCTGTAAAAGTTGCCTAAATAGTTGCGCAAAGGCGTTTGTTCGCCTCTGCCGTCCTTTTTCGAGAGCAGAAACGCAGGGGCAAAGATACGCGGACTGTCCTTTTTAAGATATTCGTTCCAATGGATGCTGACCATTATCTGGTCGAGCTGCGACCATTCGCCCTGAAACTTGTGCGAGCCGTAGAAATTGAGCTTTTTAGGGTCACCAAACAGGTTTATGAGGTTGTATTTGGCATTCGAGCCTTTGGTGATTTCACGAATGCTTTTGTCTGCGGGCGTATCGTTGAAGTCGCCCATCACTATGATATTCGGCTCTTTGACTGTTTCGTGCAGGGAATCGCACAATTTACGCAGGAATACGGCTGCATCCATGCGGTCTTGTTCGGTTTCCTTTTCGCCTCCGGTACGCGAGGGAAAGTGGCACACGAAGACGTCAAGCCTTTCGCCGGTAATGATTTCGCCCCATACATGCAGTATGTCTCGCGAGCGCTTATTCTTGTTTGTGAATGGTATACGGCTCGACGCATGTCCCAGATACTTGAACTTGTCGCGCTGATAGATAAGAGCGTTGTTGATGCCGCGCATATCGTTTCCTGTCGTAATGCAATAGCTGTAATGCTGCTCCCTGAGAGGCGTGCGGTTGAGCAAGTGAACGAGTACCGTGTCGTTCTCGACTTCGCACAGACCGGCTATGGCAGGCGTTCCCCACTCGCCGATAGCGCTGATTACCTTGGCCGTTTTACGCAGATGGCTGTAGTAGCGGTTTGTCGTCCAACGCATTCTTCCGTCGGGCAGGAACTCGTTGTCTTGTTTCTTGGGGTCGTCGTAAGTATCAAAAAGGTTTTCGACATTATAGAACATAACGCGAAAGTCGTGGTATCGGCTTTCGCTGCCTGACATATTCGGTTTTTTTGCACTTTTTTCCTGTTGCGACCGGGCGCTGTGGCATCCGAACAAAAACAAGACTATGCATGATATGCAAATGATTTTATTTCTCATCCTGTTCATCAGTATTTTGCGGTACATATTCGTATGCGCCTATTGATGGTCCTGTTTCGCTTGTCAGGCGAAAAGTACCCAGTCTGTCGACCGGATACTTTTCGGATACGGCGCGGTCGGCTTTACCGATGCCTGCCGATTCGTCGGCAAGACGGAAGTCGTATACAAAATCCAGCTTGTCTTCCGCGTTTGTACCTTTACTCTTTATGTAAGTCGGGCTTTCCTCAAACAGGACTTCCCTGAAGCGCTCGTTTGTTACGGTCTGCGTTTTGACGAGACAGTGATTAAAGCGGTAGTTAAACCGGCTGTCGTCGCCGTCGAGGTATTCGTTGCCGGTCGAGAAGAATATCTCGCCGCCGTATTTTCCGGTATTATTGACGGACATGCTGCCGTCGATGATGCAATTGTCGAAATATGCCTGTTGCAACGGAAAGAAACGTTCCGTATCTTCACCGTTTTCATTAATATATATAATGTTGTCCGCCATAGTGAGGCACTCCATAAATCTGGAGGATCTATTGCTCATCAATGAAGAAGGCATGTAATTGACCATCGTGCAATGGGTGAATTGGTATTTGCCGCCACAGAGCATTACGAGGTATCTGCTGGCGTTGCCGAACTCGGTATTCGAGGCTTCGATGTGGCAATTTACAGCCGACAGGACGTCGCCGTCCATATTCATTATCTGTGAATTCACGATTGTTATCTTTTTCCTGTCGGGAGTAGATTCTGCGAAAGTAAGTCCCGAAATGCCGTTGCGTATCATCGCGTAATTAAGATAATTATCGAAGCTCGAAGCGCCGAAAAACAGTCCGTTCCATTGCGCCGAAATATTGTCGTAAGAAATCGTTGTCGAGAAGTCGCTAAGTCTGTCGCCGCGAAAAACGACCGGTTCTTCCTGCGTTCCGTTAGCCTTAACTGTGCCGTTGATAATCCATCGGGCGTTTTTGTGCATGTAGAACGACGTTCCTTTTTCGATTTCGACAGTCACGCCTTCGGATATAATTATGCTGTCGTATACGAGATAGGGTCTGACCGCGTCGAGCGTCGTATCGCTCCGGAACATAACGCCGCCACGCTGTATGCGCGCATTCTGTCCGTATGCTTCGAGCAAGACCGACTGCGTCATGCCGTTGGTAATAAAAACGACAGAATCGTAGATTACAAACGGATTGTCCGCGTTATTGGGGTCTACCGTCACTTCGACCGCTACATACAAACTGTCTTTTTTCCAGATGGGAACGTCGCCGAACGAATCGCCTTTGCGGCCGTCCACGTTGATACGGAAGCCGCTCCGTCCGCCGCTCGACAACAGTATCTTGTCTATTTTCAACGCCTCGTCGTTCTTGTTGTATATCATAAAATAGCTTGTAGTAGAGCCGATAGTCGTGAATACGGTGTCGAAAGATACCGTATCGGTCGAAAACGACAACAGGTGATTAGGGCTGACGGAATAGTTATCCATCTCGTTACAGCCAATCATCGAAGTGAGAAACATCAACCATGACTCCAATGCAAAAAAGCCCTTTTTATTCATAGACAAATCATTTACATATATATAACGTATTTTTAGGGCTTTTATTGCATCAGGCGCACGGAAGTCGGATTGTTTACAAATTTTTCAGAATATCAAGCAAATGCTTCCACCAGAGGTCTACCGTTCTTATTTCGATGCGTTCGTCGGGCGAATGTACGCTCCGCAACGTAGGACCGAACGAAATCATATCCAAATAAGGATATTTTTCGAGGAACAGCCCACATTCCAATCCCGCATGAATAGCCATTATCTCGGCTTCTTTTCCGAAAAGTTTCTTATAGCTTTTCTGCGCTATTTTAAGTATTTGCGAATCGGGATTCGGCGCCCATCCGGGATAGCCTTCGCCATGTTCTACCTTTGCTCCGGCGAGACGGAAGACCGACGCTATCTGGTCGGCAATAGCATTTTTAGCCGATTCGACTGAACTGCGCTGACTTGTGCCCACGACAATCTTCGACTTTCCCTCCATCTTGACGGATGCCAGATTTGTCGACGTCTCTACAAGTCCGTTTATCTCATGGCTCATGGCTATTACTCCGTGCGGACATGCGAGGAGCGAATATATCAGTTTCTCCCTCAACGTTCGCGGCAGGCAGGTTTCGGGTTTGTCCGTCGTTTCCATAATTATCTCGACATTGGGGTCTACACGTTTCAGTTCGTTTGCTATGTCGGCGGCAAAAGTATTCAGCAATATGCGAATCTTTTCGCGATTGACGGCCGCCGTTCCTATCACCGCATACGCTTCGCGCGCAATGGCGTTATGCAGGTTTCCGCCCTGTATTTCGGCAAGCGTGAATGGAAATTTCTCCAGCAATTGATACAGGAAGCGGGCGAGTATCTTGTTTGCGTTGCCGAGACCTTTATGAATATCGCCGCCGGAATGACCGCCGGACAGTCCGGTAACGGTAATTCTGAAATATTCGTTCGACGGCGGCGCTTTCACAGGCTTGTAGTCGAATGTGGCAACCGTGCCCTTGCCGCCCGCGCAACCCATGAAAATCTGTCCTTCGTCTTCGCTGTCCAAGTTAAGCAATATCTTGCCGGTCAGAAAGCCTTCCTTAATGGCTTTAGCGCCGGTAAGACCTGTTTCTTCATCGACGGTAAACAGACATTCGACAGGCCCGTGTTCGATTTCGTCGGACGTTATTACAGCCAGAGCAGCGGCCATGCCTATGCCGTTGTCCGCTCCGAGCGTCGTGCCGTCGGCGCGCAGCCATTCGCCGTCGACGACGGTTTTGATTGGGTCGTTGTCGAAATCGTGGCTGACATTGGCGTTCTTCTCGCAAACCATGTCGAGATGCGCCTGCAGGATTACCGTAGGCAGCTTTTCATAGCCTTTTGTGGCGGGCGACGACAGCAGCAGATTGCCCGATTTGTCTTTCTTTACGGCAATTTTGTGCTTCGCGGCAACGCCCTCGACGTAATCTATTATCTTTCCTTCTTTTTTGGAAGGACGCGGTACTTGAGTAATCTCATGAAAGTAACTCCATACGCTTTTTGGTTCTAAATCTTTGATAGTCATATTATTATAAATCTTTAAATGCATAGCCCAATTGTTAATTTTTCGTAAATTCAACGCTCATTTCCGAAAAGACATGAATAAATCGCCGTAAAATTACCGTGCAATTATTAAAAACACTATCTTTGCGTCCACAAATGTAAGAAAAAATGCTCGAAATTGTAATATCAAGCGTAATAATTCTTCTTATTTCTTTTGCCTTGCTGTGCGTAAAGGTACTATTAAAGAAGGATGGACGGTTTCCCGACACTCATGTCGGGAACAATCCGGCATTGCGAAAAAAGGGCATTACTTGCGCTCGGACACAAGATTATGAAGCCGGTCTTCAATCGAATCTCATAGAAAGAATACAAAAAGAAACATATAAAAAGTAAATGATATTAATTGAACATGGAGAAAAAAATACATTATGTGATTGAAGCGGCGCTTGCTGCTGCTATAATTATCTTGTTTGTTCTGCAATTCTCAGGGAACAAAGGTTTGATAAACGTGAACACAAAGTCTGTCGATAGCGATTCGACATCGGGAAAAGCTATGTCTATTGCATATATAGACGTCGATTCCCTTATGTCGAACTATACTTATTCGATAGATTTGAACGAACAACTGATGAAGAAATATGAAAATGCACGTGCCAACATGACCGAAAAGGTGCGCAGATTCGAAACCGACGCCAACGAGTTTAAACGCAAAATCGAAACAGGGTCTTTCCTTTCGCAGGAAAGGGCCGAGAACGAGCGTCAGAAACTGATGAACAGGCAGGATGAGCTTCAGAAACTTGAAGCGCAGATGCAACAGGAACTCGGCGAAGAACAGATGCGCATGAACGTGGAACTCCGCAAGACTATTATAACGCAACTGACGGAGTACAACAAGAATAAAGGCTTCACTTTCGTTTTTGGAAAAATGAACGACAATATTCTGCTTGCCGACAATGCGTATAATATCACCGCCGAGGTAATAGAATTTCTCAACAAGCAATACTCGACCGCGCCGACGGCTAATAGCGCAGGACAATAAACTTTTTTGTTCCGCCTCCGTCATTTCGTCCGGATTGAGCTTTATATTTTCATTCGCTCCCAAAGGTAGCGGGGAATCAGCCGCCATAAGAAGACAAGGATGCGATAGCGTCCGTCTATTATTTTTATGCGCTTTTTTCCGTACAGAGCCTTTACTATGGCTTTCGCTACCTTTTCGGGACGCATCAGCATCGGATAGGCATGTGCTTCGGTGTTGAGTATCGCCGTATCGACAAAGCCGGGACGTATATCGGTAAACGCAATCCCCGATTTTTTCTTGAACGATAATTGAGCCAATGCTTCGATATATGTGTTCTGAAACCGTTTTGTGGCCGAATATGCGGGCGCCGGGCCAAGTCCTTTTGTTCCGGCTATCGAACTGATGACGGCAATATGTCCCCCACCCTCGCCCTCAAAATATCGGAAAGCAGCCGTGACCATCCGAATAAAGCCTGTGACATTTGTTTCGGCTGTGCTGATTTCGATTTCTTCGTTGAGGCCGGGATTTTGGCGGCCTGTTCCGGAGGCGAGAAAAAACAAATCCATGCCGCCGAGCTTCTCCGTCAAGCTCATCAGGCCGTCTGCGGCGTCGTCGCTCATGACATCGACAGGATGCGTAACTGCGCTGTCCGGAAATTGCGCCTTCAATTCTTCGAGTAATTCTATCCGTCTGCCGGCGATGCCGACGAACCATCCGTCGCGCAACAGGCATAAGGCGACTTCTCTGCCTATACCCGATGTTGCGCCTACTACTACAGCCTTTCTGCGGCCGTCATGCCTTGATAACTTTTTCATAAAAACGATATTATTGACCGCAAATATAATGAAAAATATCGCTCAAGCCACAGAAATGCATGGACGAAAAAAAAACCGGCAAACGAATTGTCGTCGCCGGTTTTCCACATTAACCTAAAAAGATTTTTACACAATAGCAATCGCTCTTTGCCTTTTCAATACGTCCTTTTCAGACAGTTTGGGCAGTACGACGGACAACACTCCGTTTTCCGCCTTTGCCTCAATCTTCTCCTTGTTTACGTCGTCGGGCAAGACCAATGTCTGACTGAACTTTGAATACGAAAACTCGCGGCGCAAATAACGCGCTTCCCTGTTTTCGTCCTTGCTTTCGTTTTTCTTTTCCATCGTTATTACCAAATCGTTATCATCATTGACATTAACGGCAAAGTCATCTTTTGTCATGCCTGCCGCAGCTACTTCCACGCAATATTCGCCGACCGTTTCCTTTACATTTATCGCCGGTATCGTAGAACTTGCGACTGCCTTACATTCATCTCTATACATGTCGTTAAAGAAAAACGGTAACCATCCGTGATTCGGGTTTCTTCTTACTACTGTTGTCATTGTTTTATTCTCCTATTTTTTTAAATTAAACTTTTTTTTTCTTCGCTCTGCCTTTCTTCCTGAAAAGCTTCGCAACCTTAGTATCGCAAATCCCGTGCCAACGAAAAATTGCGCCATTTTGCCATACAAATAGATAATAATTGCATGAAAAAAGGAAATTAATGCGCCAAAATGACATAAAACAGGTTTCTCGCTTTCATATTATGAGGAAATATTGCATATTTGCAGAAAAAAATCATGCAAAAAGAAAATACGGCAAGCCGTTCCGTTCTTCTGATATATACCGGAGGCACGATAGGAATGATGGAAAACCCGGAAACGGGCGCTTTGGAGAGCTTCAACTTCGCTCACCTTCTGAACAATGTACCCGAATTGAAGCGTTTCAACTACGCCATTTCGACCTACCAGTTTACGCCGCCCATCGATTCGTCGGACATGGAGCCGTCGGACTGGGCTATGCTTGCGAGGATAATAACGGAGAATTACGATGATTTCGACGGATTCGTCGTGCTTCACGGCACGGATACGATGTCTTACACGGCTTCGGCGTTGAGTTTCATGCTGAAGAATCTCGGCAAGCCGGTCATCCTTACCGGCTCTCAGCTGCCTATCGGAATGTTGCGCACCGACGGCAAGGAAAACCTGATAACGGCAATCGAAATCGCGGCGGCGACAAACGGCGAGGGCGCTCCCGCAGTCCCCGAAGTTTGCATACTGTTCGAGAACTCGCTCATGCGGGGAAACCGCACCACGAAAGTGAACGCCGAAAACTTCAACGCTTTCCGCTCGTACAACTTTCCGGTATTGGCGCACGCCGGCGTGAACATCAAGTACGAGACGCACCTGATACGCCGTCCCGACGCCGCGTCTCCGATGACGCCGCATTACGGCCTCGACTCCAGCGTCATTATCTTCACCATTTTTCCGGGCATCGGCGAGGCTGTCGTTTCTGCGATATTCAACGCTCCCGGACTGCGTGCGGTTGTCCTGAAATCGTTCGGCTCGGGCAATGCGCCGCAAAAGGAATGGCTGATACGGCTGTTGAACGAGGCGTACCGAAGGGACATAATCGTAGTCAATATCACTCAATGTCTGACCGGCGCGGTCGAAATGAAACGGTACAGGACGGGACGGCAGTTACTGTCGGCCGGCGTGGTCTGCGGTTACGACAGCACGCCCGAATCGGCTCTGACCAAACTCATGTTTCTGCTGGCTCAAGACCTGACCGTCGACGAGGTGCGGCGACGCATGGATTCCAACATTGCCGGAGAAATAACGAGGGAATAGACGCCGCGCGTCAGTCCCGCGGATTGATGAAGGATGTATATGTGAGGAGCAGGGCGGCTATCAGGAGGAAGACTACCCATTCCATTCTTTCGCGAAACATGAAGACGGACGAGACGATGATCGAGATTCCGGCCAAAACGTTTATGCGATGCAGGCGGCGGCGACGGAAACCGAGTCCCCTGTAGGGCGCCGTTATGAAGCAGACCGTAACACCGGCGGCGCCCGGAGCGAAAAGGTACGGCGCGTAGAGCCAGTGCGTGATGTACAGGGCGGCTCCGAGCAGTACAAGCATGCCCGAAAAGATAAAGACATAATCGCGTATCCTGCCGTTCATTCCTCAACGATAAAAATGTCCTCGTCCTCTTTTTTCATGAGGTATTCTTCGCGGGCGAACTTCTCAAGTCCTTCCCTGTCGGTCTGAAGTTCCCGCAACTTTTGGGTGTTCTGCTCGATTTCCTTCCGGTATCGGCGTATTTCAGTGTCGAGATCGCGTATTTTCTCGTCGTACCTGTAGCGCTGATACAGGTTGCTGTCGCCTACAAGGAACGTCAGGGCGAAAAAGAGCATCGTGACCAGCCAGTATTTGTTCAGCCCTGCTATGTATTTCTTATAAAAGTCTGTAATTTCGGACATGGTTCATTGTTTTTACAGCGCAAAGTTACGAAACAAAATCGCAATTCAACAATTATCCGGCAAAAATCTTTATTCCGGTCCTGTCTGTTTTCAATTCCATACTGACTTCCGTGCCGCATTCGGCGGACTATATCAGGTCAACCGTTCCGTCGAACAGCCTGCGCATCCGGTGTAGCAGTTGTCATAATGATTGTTGTTTGAAAAATTACCGGCGGCAATGTCAGATGAAAACCGGACGATTTCCAAACGCGGGACCGGAAAACGTTCAGCTTATCAATCTCAACAGTTTATTGCCCGATTCCGTGATTCTGTAACGCTGGTTGGGATGGGTTGGATTATCGGGAAATTCAACGCTTATCCATCCTGTTTCTATTAGCGGGTCGAGGAATTTTTTTCTATTGAAACTATGATTTGTTAAGCCGATATTAACAAACAGCTCTCCTCTATTAATCCAATCTTTCGTGTGAATAAGAATTTCTTCGACTTTTGCATGAACTTGATGGCTAAGAATATCTTTTACCCGGTCGGCAGCTCCGACAGTAACTCCGACAGTAGCTCCGACAGTAGCTCCGTTAGTAGCTCCGTTAGTAGCTCCGTTAGTAAACGAAATTATTTCATTTAAATCATTGAATACAAAATCATCAACCGGATCATCAACTTGGGCGTTCAAATACTCCAAATACAAGGGATGCACCGGCAAGGTGACGAGAAAATAGACGCTTTGCGCATCGGTTTCAATTATCGGTTGGGGAGAATTGTTTTTCAACATCGCCCTGTTTATCTTTGGAAAACCTGTTCCCCGCCCTTCCGTTAAATCCAAGTCTTTCAGAAAATCGCCGATACGGCGATTCCGGTAATCCCTCGCTACTATCTTTTGATGGCTCAGGATTTGAATATCCACCGGCGGCATGGCTCCCGGATAGCTCAATACCGTAATCCTGTCTGCGAATATTTGCACTTCTACCGGTTTGCCCAAATCGTAGCCCTTATGGTAAACGGCATTGGACAAGGCTTCTTCAACAGCCTCATACGGATAATTGTAAAATCTGAGAGATTCCGCCTGACCGGGTACTTTTTTTACCTGTTCATGAATGATATTGGCTTTGATAAAAGCAAGCGCTTCGCGTAACTGTTTTTGCAAGGGTCCTTTAAAATAATGCTCCGTGAAGTTATCTCCTATATCGTCTTTGTGCCAAACAACCTCAATCCAGCTGCGGTCAAAGAATTTTTCCGGCTCTCTTGAAAAGAACAGCAATCCGACATTTGCGGGTCGCAAATATTCGTCCGGTCCCTTGGCGATGTACATGTTACGCACAAGATCGACAAAACTGATGTGTTTGCTTTCCTCGTAGAGGTCGCTTTTCACTTCCTGCAAATACGCCTGTATCAATCCCAAATCGAAATCGTCAATCGTAGCCTGCTGATTGATGCGGTCATCGAACGGAACGCGCGCTGCAAGTTCATAAAGTCGCCGCAATGTTTCATTTCGTGCGATGACCGTGCTTGAGCCTGCCCGGAGATAGTGCTGGCGTTGCGCTTTCCCGCCTAAAGTCGTCGGAGCGGAATAGGGACGGAAATCTCCGGCGGGACACCACAAAACCAGAATGTGTTTACCGTCCAACACGTATGGCTGCATGATCGGTATATAGGCCGGCCGAATCCGGTTGCCCAATTCAAAAACTTCATTCTGGATTCTGTCCAGCTGATTTTGTTTCAGTCCGAAAGGAGGCAATACCGGCATTCCGTCATTCGATTCGATTCCGATAACGATATACCCGCCTCCCCAATTGTTCAGGTCATTGGCAAAGGCGCACATCGTACGAATCGCCTCTTCGGGATTCCAGCCCTGTTTGAACTCCAGACGTTCCCACTCAACGGAGTGTCCGTGAATCAAATCCTTTATGTTTATCGGTAATGACATACTTTTAATATAAAACGCAAAGATAGCGATTTTCCCCCGGAAAAAATTCATTCGGAGGATAAATTTTCAGTGAAACGGATGCGCCTCCGGCAGGATACATGACAACCGAAGAGTTTAACAGGCAAGCAACGGACATGATAAACCGGAAATTCGGACAAGCATGATTCATTTATATTGAGC
>JAITPH010000217.1 GCA_031289515.1 Tannerella sp. | reverse complement strand
ATATTGTTATAATATAAATAATTATCAGTTTGCTCTGAAGCCTTCCATATTCTTGTACCGTCTGCGCAGGAAACGGTTGTACGTCCATGCGAGCCAGTATTTCGACGTCAAAGTGAATGCAAGGCCGGTGATTAACATGAAATAATATGCCGCATCGTTTCCGAATATAGCTCTGATAATCAAGACAAAAACGACCGGCATGAACATTGTTATCATCGAGATAACAAGCATGTTGCCGGATTGACCTTTCCAATTCCACATACCCTTGTCGAACAGGTCGAAATGCTGCTTGTTGAAGACGGCGTTCTGGAAAATCAGGCAATAGACAGGTCCCGTGATGAAAAACAGCATCGAAACGAGCATGAATCCGCTTATTTTGCCCTGAAAAGCCGGAATCAGAAACAACAGAAATACCAATACGGAATATGAGCAATAGAGGAAATATTTGCTTTTCAGAAGGACAAACAGCGACAAATTGCGGGAAGCAAGACCGTCGAAAAACGACGATTCGGACGTAAAAATATATTGCCCCATTATAATACCCATCCCTCCGATAGCAAAGATTAAGTATAAGAAGAAGACGAACTGTCCATGTTCGATAAAGGAGTTGCCGGGTATATAAATTACATAAAAGTTCATGCCGATACCCAGAATGAACGCTAAAAGTATCTGTTGCTTCAGCCGGGGCGAGCGCAGAATCATTTTCAGTTCGAGGTTGATAAAATCGCCTATCGCGCCGAATCTGTTCAGGAACGAAAGACTTGAGAATGATGATATTTTTTCATTTTTCTTGCCTTGTAATTCAAGGTAAAGCCTCTCTTGCATCTGAAGCCTGTTTATTAGCCAGAGAACTGCAAATATCACGATAAACCCTGCATATACAAGGGGATTGAAGCTAAGAAACATGTCGCCCGCCCAGACAGTGAAATCACCCGGATCGATGCCGCAGACAAACATCAGAAAAAACGGGCAAGCAACTATGACCGCCCCAAGAAAATAAAACAACAGATTCCTGCTTATAAAGTTGTTGACTATACTAACCAGCAGGCTGTTAGCCACGCACATCAGATAAAAAACCGGAATATATACAATTGCGGCAAGGTATCCGTACTCTGCCGGTATCGCCATAAATGCAAACGGAACTATCAGGAAAATGAAATATATGTTCCAAAAGCTCGAAAACTCGTTGAGTAAAAGGAAGTCGAACAGTTTGTTGCGTTTTATTGGCAAGGTCAGATAGGGCGCAATCTGCATCGACCGGTTGCTCTTGAAGAAGAACTTTACGATAAAATCCGCCGCGAAGATGTACGGAATGAGCGCGTTCAGCGAGGTGACGGCAGATTCGTACTGTCCTGATTTGGAGAGGATAGTCTCAAGCAGGAAACCGAAAGCCAGCAAATAAAAAGCAATGAATACGAACATGAAATACATGAAAATTCTGATAGCCATGTTGCGCTCGAACATCGGATTACGCCGGAACGACTTCCAGCGGTGCTGTCGTAATTGTTTATGAATCATGATTTTATGTTTTCTGCAAATTTATAATCCGCGATGTTTCAGCAATGGTTTGACGTCAGGCTCGCGTCCGCGAAAACTGATGAACAGCTTCTCCAAATCCTGCGTATTGCCCTGCGAAAGTATCATGTCGCGGAAACGCTGACCGTTGGCGCGCGTCATGCCTCCGTTTTCTTCAAACCACGAATATGCGTCGTTATCAAGCATTTCAGCCCACAGATATGCGTAATAGCCCGCTGCGTAGCCGTTTCCCCAGATATGAAGGAAGTAGGTAGAACGGTAGCGCGGCGGTATCTCTTTAATATTAAGCCCTGTACGGTCAAGCGCTTCCTGTTCGAACTTTACAGGGTCGACAATCGTCTCGTCGCCTGTCAGCGTGTGCCATTCCATGTCGAGCAGGGCGGCTTCCAGCAATTCGGTCAGCATGTAGCCCTGATTGAACGTAGATGTCTTCTTCAGTTTTTCGGCTAAATCTTCCGGCATCGGTTCGCCTGTCTCGTAATGAATGGCGTAGTTTTTGAAAACTTCGGGATAAAGCGACCAATGCTCGTTGAATTGCGAAGGCAACTCGACAAAATCCCTCGCCACATTCGTGCCCGACAGGCTCGGATAATACTGATTGGCAAAAAGTCCGTGCAAGGCATGCCCAAATTCGTGGAAGAGGGTCGTCACATCGTCGAAACTGATGAGGGCGGGAAGTCCGGGCGCAGGCTTCGTGAAATTGCATACATTATATATAACAGGTTTTGCGCCCAACAATTTTGACTGCTCGATGACGTTTCCCATCCATGCGCCGCCCAATTTGTTGTCGCGCTTGAAAAAGTCGGTGTAAAAGAGCGCCATCGATTCGCCGTTTTCCTCGAATACTTCAAAGACGCGCACATCTTCCTGATATACAGGGATGTCAAAGCGTTCCTTAAACGTGATGCCATAAAGTTTGCCGGCTGCATAAAAAGCGCCTTTTTCGAGTACATTCGCGAGCAGGAAATATGGCTTTATCCGGTTTTCATCCAAGTCGTAATCCGCCTTTCGGACTTGCTCGGCGTATATGTTCCAGTCCCATGGCTCAAGTTTGATATTTTTGCCGTCCGCATCTTTTTCGCCCGACAGGTCTATCATTTCCTGAATCCTTTTGGCTTCGAGCTTAGCCTTTTCCAATGCTCCGGGAGATAATTTCGACATGAACGTCATGGCGGCTTCGGGCTTTTTTGCCATCTGGTCTTTCAGCTTCCACTCGGCAAAGTTGCCGTAACCGAGCAACTTGGCTTGTCTGGCGCGGATTTTGGCTATGCGGACAATTATGTCGCGCGTATCGTTGTCGTCGCCGTTTTCCGTACGCGACCATCCGCGACGGAAAAGCTCTTCTCTGACAGACCTGTCCGTAAGCGACTGCAACAAAGGCTGCTGCGTGGTGTTATGAATCGGTATCATGTATTTGCCTTCCAATCCGGCGTTCGTTGCGTTTTGGGCTAACGACTGTACTTCGGCGTCGGAGAGACCGTTCAACTGATCCGTATCGTCTGTCGTCCATGCTGCTGCTTTAGCTGCTGCAAGCAATTTGTTCGAGAAGCGGGAGATGAGCGTGGCTTCTTCTTCGTTAAGCGCCATGAACTCAGGCTTATCCTGTTCCGGAATATTTGCTCCCTGAAGGACAAACTTGTCAAAATAATATTCTATCAACCGTTTTGATTCCGCATCGAGGCTGAGGGATTCGCGTCGGTCATAAATAGATTTTATGCGGGCAAACAGCTTGTTATTAAGATAAATAGCATTTGAGAGAGCAGCTATTTGAGGCGATATTTCTTCCTGTAATGCCTGCATTTCGTCGTTTGTATCAGCTCCGGCGAGCAGATTGAAAACGCTGAAAGCGCGCGACAATAACTGTCCGGATTTCTCCATCGCCACAATCGTATTGTCGAAAGCGGCAGTTTCCGGATTGTTGGCTATGCTGTCTATTTCAGCCAGATGTTGGGTAATACCCGCTTCGATAGCCGGTTTGAAATGCCCGACCTCGATTTTTGCGAAGTCAGGCGCATTGTAAGGCAACCCGCTTGGTTGCATAAAGGGATTATTTGTCATGTCTTCATTTTTGACTGCCTGAGTACAGGCGTTTAACATCAATATAACAATAATTATCAAAATGTTCTGTTTCATTTTAGTTGTTTTTTTAGATAATATACGGCAAAAGTAATAATTTTTCCTGTGAAAGCATCATTCACTCACCCATAAAATGGCTTGTGAAAGTATTTTTTGATACGCCGGATGTTCCCAAGCCCTGTTGTCGTGCCCCAGCGTAAACGTCACGACCCGCGCGTTCAGATAAGTATTAGTCCATCCAACTAAGGAATTGCTCGAAGGCTCGTCGGTAGAGAGCAGAGGATGAGACGTTTCCAGAATTTCCGTTCCGCTATACGTTTCGTCGGTTATCTGAAAAGAAGAAACGTCCTTCGTGACCGGATGAGAGTTGTCGGCAACATTGACAACGAACGTCACATCCTGCTTGAATCGGGAGTGCGGATGAGTGACGCCATCTTTCTCCCATTCGAAATGATGATACCGTCCTCCGGCGATTTTGACATATTCGGGCCAGACGTCGTAACTGCAAAAAGCATGATGCAAGACGACCAATCCCTTGCCTTTATCAAGCATTGCGATGAAATCCCGACGCGCTTCTTCGGGAATATCGGCAGGCATGTCATAGAGCAACACGGCGTCGTATTTGTCAATTTGGCCGTCTTTCATTGCGGCGTAAGCGTTCGGATGCTCGACATGGTCATACGTTATGGGCATTTGGCTCAACATTCGGTTAAATCCCTCTTCATCATAGAGATGACCTCCCGTGACGAGTAAAACATGCACTTTTTCTTTTCCCTGACTACAGGCAAAGAAAACAGAGCCAACCAATACTGCAATAGCAATAAACAGTTGGTATACAACAGGTTTGATTTTACAGATAAATATATTCATAGTTCACATTGATTTTTTAGACGACAAAGGTAATCATTTTTATGAAAAATCCAAAAAAAAGTCAAGCGCCAAAATGAATTGACGCTTGACGCACGAATGAACCTACAATTTCGACTTACTCTACTTTATATAATTGAAAATAGCTTCCTCGAATATTTTGTTCGATTCCATCAAAATACACTACAATACCCAATGATACTTCCGTTTCTCGTGTTAAAGTAAACTCTATTGTCTTAGAGCTACCGGTGCCAACTCCAACCAATGATGTAAACGCCAGAGACGAACTAATCTGATCGACATCGGGGAGTGAAGTTCCGGCGTTAGCCGTTAAAAATCGCGGATTAGAGCCGTTGTTGCTTGGAACAGGACATGCGCCGCCATAAGAGAAGGTAAATTGATATTTGCCTTCCGGCAGGGTTGCTGTCTGGTAAATTTTACCGTTCAGTATTTGTCCTTCACCCGAACCCCAACGTTCGAAGCCGAATGTTTCAGAGTCCTGATAATGGTCGTATCCCCCATATTGGTTTCCGCCGCGAGTTTTCATCGCATCGTTGATAATCCAGTCTTGAAGGCTTCCCCAGCGATTGTTGTCCCATCCTGCCCTTGCAAACGGATAGGAATAGTTTCGCATATAGTCGGAAGTAACGTCAGCCCGAACGCTTCTCAATCGATATTCGGTGTAGAAGACATCCAAAGATAAGGGAGTAGGCTGATACAATGTACGATATTCGAACTTTGAGCCTTTCAGGAAGTCTCTGATGATTGTTTTGCCGCTTGCTCCCGAACTGATCAGCAAAGTAGTATCGTGCTGTACATTATCTTTATCCTGATAACGGCCTTGAACCGCCACAATACCGTTGTCGCCGACCGAAACAGCCCATTCTATTTCGGCGGCTCCATTAACAAATTCGGCATTGGTGATATTGGCGTTAGCCAGCGAAATTGCATAGTTGTCGCCATATACGCGGCCCGAGGTTTCGACAACGAGAGAACGGTTATTGCTGCCATCGACAGTGAAAATCTCGAAAGCATAAGAACCTTCCGACAGGTTGTTTAATATCACGGAATGACCGTTCGGATTAGGCGCCGGCAGGTCTACAACGAGGGAATCGTTTCTTACATTCCAGTATATCACGCATTTTTTTATGCGGTTGATACTGTAATACAAGTCCAATTGCGCCCTTTTGTTTCCTGTTCGTACGATGATGGAATCGACTTTTGCGGCATAAACCGTTTCGCCTCTGTCGAGATATTCCTGATGTACATCATTCATTTTTGAACAAGAGAAGACAGTCAGCGCCGTCAATAGAAACATTATATATTTTATTGTACTCATAATAAATAATTTAGAAGTTAATTAGTAGGAAAAGTAAAACCGTCGGGCGTACCCCAAAGCTGAAATTCCATAAAGCAGATGAACGGTTGTCCGCTCCAGCTTTGTGTGACATCCACGCGAAAATATTTATAGAAATCGCCCGGATCAACTTCAAAGTCTTCGCCTCCTCGCGCTAACTGAATATCCTCGGCAGTATTTTGGCCGATAGGCAGTCCTGAAGGTTTATGCGATTCGAAGTCGCCGATCTTATGCCAATAGCTGTAATCGGTTTCGACACGGTTAGGAGGCGTATTTGAGCCATAAACGGTAAATTTACGCATCATGCCGTGTTGAAATTCGAAGGCGTCGCGCTGAATTACGCGGATACGGCTAATTCTGATTGGTCCGTCGGCGATATTAAAGTTGAAATGGTGAGGCCACAATCCGGTTACCACTTCAGTATGGAATCCTGTACCGCTATTATCGTCAAAAAGGCCAGGCAACTGCCAACCCCAGGCAAATGGAGTCGAATAGTCTGCCATAGTTACAATTCTACGGCTCGGAATGCGAATTTCGTACAATGGCGTCAGGGTGACTTCCGCTATTTCGGAAACGTTATTCCAAGGATCGGAGACGTAATATCTCAGTTCGCTTTCAACGGCTTCCATCCCTCTTATTTTAAACAAACCGCCTGATAGTTTTGTATAGATTTTGGAAACCGTCACGTATTTTCCTTCGGCGTTTTTCCTTTCGATGCAAACGACGATGTTAGCCTCGGACGGATTGAGTAAAGTCACGTTAAGTCCGCCGTAGGTTGCTGTCAACTGCAAACTTTGTTGAACAGCCACAAAAGGAGGCGTCAGCGGCGTGACGTTTACCGTAGCCGGCTGCGATTCGTTGCGGCTTCTGTCAACGGACACCAGACGTATGGTTCTGGGATTTGTATCTCCAAAACCGAGAATTTCAAGCGAGTGCGCAAAAACGGATGCTTTAACTTCCGATGTTTGTCCGTCTTTTAGCTCGAACAACGCTTTTACGCACAACAAGTCTGCATCTTCCGGCAGATCGTATGTGATAATGGCGCCGCCCGGAGTTCCGACAGCTACTATATTACTGACAGTCCCCGGCGCTGACGAATCCATTGGAGTTTGACCGATCGGTTCTTCCGAACACGCGCAAGCAACTCCAAGCATTGCGATAAAAAATAATCTTTTCATAGCATTTGTTTTTATTGATTTACCAACCATAATTCTGTACTAAATTTTTATTGACGCTCATATTGTATTCCCTGATAGGCCATAAATAGTCTTTCCGGGTGAAAATGCGTTTGTCGATAGTTATTAACTTATAAAAATCGGCTACGGTTTCTCCTGTAATATTCCAGGTTTTGACATCAACGTTCCAAGCTTCGTCGGCTTCTTTCCAGCGTCTGACGTCCCAGATATGCTGACCTTCCATTGCCAGTTCGATATTCCTCTCCTGATGCACGATTGAGCGAAATCCTTCTTTCGTCAACGGTTTATTAGGATAAGAAGAGTAGTCGCGCCACGATTCTACGACGCCGTTTAGTCCTGCACGCGCTCTGACCATGTCGATATACCGATAAGCTTCAGCCGGTGGAGCGTCCGAAGGATTGGCTTCGTTAAGAGTCTCCGCATAGAGCAGATACAAGTCGGCTATACGCATAATCGGGAATGGAATACTTCCGTTTGCACCCCAATCGCTTCCGGCGTCGGGGCCTGTCTCGTCCAACGGATTATTCAGTTTTTTAGCCCAATAGGCGGTTACGCTGTAATAGTCGGATGAAGATTTACCTGCAATTTCCTCGCCGCCGCCTCCAAGCGCCCTGACATAGCGCACTTAACTGTCATCGGCGTAGTTAGCGTCGCTGAAATCATAGGAGCCGTTTCCCCACCAAATTGCGCGGTCGAATCCGATAGACGAGTAAAAACGCGGCTCACGGTCGAAATGCAAATTTGCAGTTTCTTCGCCTTCACGAATGTACCATCGGTCTTGCCTTGTAGCCATACGTGTAAGATAGCGGGAATTGTAGTCGAAATCTTTGTCTTCGTTAATCGGCACTCCGTTTCGGGTATAGTATGTTTCAACCAAAGAGAAAGTCGGCGCCAATGTTTGTCTGACGTGAACCTGACCGAGTTCTTTCATGCTGATTTTGCATCCGCTAACGTCTTGAATACCGTTGTCATCGTTTTTGTAATTACCTCTAACAGAAGCCCATAACATCTCTTTATTCCATTTTGAATAAAGAATCATTCTTAGGTTAAACTGCTGTTTCAAGGTATCGTTCAATGCGTATTGTTGTTGCACATCCTGTTCTTGCAGCAAGCCGAAATCGGCTTGTTCGGCCGCTTCGATAGCTTCTTTGCAAGCGTTGGCGGCTTTCACCCATTTTTCCTGGTCGAAAGTCGTGTTAAACAGTTTTACGCCACGATTATCAACGACATTGACATAATCGGAATTGCCGTTAAACAGCGGACTTGCGGCCATTGCAAGCAATCGGGCTTTCAAAGCCAAAGCCATAGGCCGCGTAGCTCGTCCCAACTCGTTGGAGCGGTCGACAATTGTCGGTGGAAGATCCTTAGCGGCAATATCAAGCAAATTGCTCACGTAATCTACACATTCATCGAATGGCGTCCGGTACTGAGCCACTTCATCGGGCGTAGCCGAAACCGGCATATTATTGTCCATCAGGATAATAGGCCCATAACACTGCATCATGTGAAAATGATAGAATGCTTTCAGGAAGTTAACTTCGGCCACCCAGCGTACTTTTTCGTATTCTTCGAGATCATAAGGACGATCTACATTTTCGAGAAAGATGTTACAATCGCGAATGGCTTGATAAAGCGGGCGCGCCTGTCGGGTTCCGTCCCAGGTATTATAGGCCGGATCGCTGACGCTTTGCAATCCCAAGGCAATATTAATCGTTGTACGGTCCATGCGGTTAAGCGGAGTGTCGTAAGTAAAAAACTCATCGGACGACAAGAAATCGGGCACGCCGTAAACATAGCCGTAACGCGGCAAGTAGCTGTAGCAAGTAAAAAGAAAACCTTCACATGCAAAGCGGTCGGCAAAAGCATGGTCAAGTGTGGGGATATTATCGGGAACAACGTCAAGATAATCGCTACACGAAGGCAACATGATAAAACTTGCACTTACAAGAATAATCGCTCTAAATAGCTTAATAAATGTATGTTTCATTGTATTTATGTTTTAAAAGTTTAATTGAACACCTGCATTTAGAACCATTTGAACGGGATAGCCTAAGCCATTTCCGCCCATTTCGACGTCCCAAAGCTTGAATTTACTGAAAGTCATAAGGTTAGTTCCGCTCAGATAGAAGCGAAGCATATTAACATTCAGTTTACGTATCAGCGCCGTCCGGTTGGTAAACGAATAACCCAATTCGACGCTTTTCAATCTCAGGAAAGAGCCATCGCGCATAAACCATGTACTTCGTTGAGTATTGTTTCCATGTATTTGTGTAGTCAAGCGAGGCCACAAGGCATATAAATCACGGTCGTTTTCCGACCAATAGTTATCGGAATAAACTTTCAGCAAAGCTCTTTGATTGTTTATAAAAGGCGAAGTAGCTTCCGCATCAACCCAAAACGAAGAACGCGCCGAGCCTTGAAAGAAGAATGAAAAGTCGAAGTCTTTATATCCGCTTGACGTGCCAAAACCGTAAATAATTTCAGGGTCGGTCGGATAACCGATAGGCACTCTGTCGTTATCGGTGATTCGTCCATCGCCGTTTATATCTTTATATTTGATATCTCCGGCCATCGTTCTCTGGTTGCCGAATGTCTGAGTCGGCGAGTTTCTCACTTCTTCTTCGTCGACAAATAAACGTTCGGCTACGAATCCCCATTGCTGCGACAGTCCCCTGCCAGTCCGTTTCAGCCAAGGCAAATCCGGGTAATCAGGCTCCTCATATATCTTATATTTGCCCACAGCGTAGGTAAAGTTGGCATTAGCCTGCAACCATAAATCTTTCGTAAATGATTTGTTGTAATCCAACGAAAATTCGATTCCTTGTCCGGTAGCTTCGCCAACGTTTGCCGAAGGAGACTGTTGCAAACCGATAGATGTCGGTATACTGCTTCGGGTCATCAGGATGTTGGTACGGTGTTCGTAGAAATAGTCGGCTTGCAGTTCAAAGGTTTTGAACAATCCGAGTTCAATGCCCACATTGGTTTTATAAGCCGTTTCCCACGAAATATCTTCATTTGCATAACGTATCATGCTCACGCCGCCACCCGGATGGTTATATCCGTAGTCGTAGCCAAAGTTGATATTTTTGCCTCCATCTGTGACATTAACATTTGACAGGTAAAAAAATCGATCTTCATTGCTGCCGATTGCATCATTACCGACGAGACCGTGGGTGAATTTCAGTTTCAACTTGTTAAATTTATCCTTCCATTCGTCGAGGAAGAACTTTTCGTTGCTGACCAAATAACCAAGCCCGAAAGACGGAAAAAAGCCCCAACGATGCTTGGATGCAAAGCGTTCCGAGCCGTTATAACCGAAGTTGGCTTCCAGGAAATAGCGACTGTCGTACGAATAAGTAGCGCGTCCGGCAAAACCAATGTTTCGTTGAGGTAACGAAAGAGTTAACGAACCCGGGTTCCCATTTTTATACTCGCGCATTGTAGCTACAAGCAAACCTGTAACGCTGTGCTTTTCGTCAATGGTTTTGGCATAGTCGATAGCGCCTTCAAAATAGTAGGTGGTATTGATATTTTTAGCGCCTTCGCTGTATTGAAGCGCTTCCGAACCTGTATTCAACGATGTCAGCGTATAGGTATCTTCCTGAGAATCATAACTTCCAATAGCGAAATAATAAGGATTGTAATTACGAGTAACATCAAAGTACGAATAACGTTCGGTATTTAGTAGCGCCCTGAATTTCAATCCTTCAAGCAGAAACGACAAATCTTGTTTTACTTCTCCCTGAGCCATCATGTTTGATTCGGAATAATCTCGATATCCTCTTACCATGTCTGCATACGGATTGGTGTATTGAGGCGAAGTCGTTCCGGCGTTACCGAACATTATATAAGGCGCTTTCTCGTGACGACGGTCGGGACGGTAAACCGGCGGGAACAGTACAGGGTTGGTGTTAATCAACTGATTGTAGTAATAACCTCCATCGTTTAAAGGGCCCGAATAGTCATCGAAAGTGCCGTACATTCTTAAAACGACCTCGGTTGTCGGCGTCATGTTAATATTGACTGTTGTACGCAATATGAATCGCTGAAGGTCGATATTGTTGTTGAAGTTGTTTTGACCGTCAACGTTCAGCAAACCGTTGTCTTTGCTGTAACCTCCTGAAATATAATATCTTGCCACTTTCCCGCCGCCACTCAGATTAAAATTAAGGCGGTTGTTTATAGCATATTTTTTAAATAGGATGCTTTTCCAGTCCACTGCCGGAAATGCCATGTTGTTAAGTCCCAACATCGTATTTTCTATTTTGTCGGGCATGTAAGGCTCGACGCCTAACGGATCGCGTGTGCGTACAGCTTCGTTATGCAGCCTCATGTAAGTAATCGGGTCGGCCAAATCCACCTCGCGAGTAGGTCGCGACATGGAAGTCTCGTAGCGAATATCCACTTTCACCTTACCTTCGGCGCCTTCTTTCGTATTCACCAATATCACTCCGTTGGCGCCGCGCGAGCCGTATAATGCAGCTGCGGTAGCGTCTTTCATGATTGAGAAATTGGCGATGTCGTCAGGCTGAAGACGGGCTAAATCGTTGGATTCCATTTCGATACCGTCAATTAGAATCAAAGGGTCTTTTTTGTAACCGAATGTAGTTACGCCGCGAATAAAGAACTGCGCATTGTCTCTGCCCGGTTCGCCGCTTCGCTGGTAAGAAATCACTCCGGCCAGACGTCCGGCAAATGCCGTAGTGAGGTTGCTTGACGGCGTTTTCAAATCTTTAGCGTTAATGGTTGAGATCGAAGCGACCACGCTTTCCTTTTTTTGCCTCGCAAAAGCGACAACCGTTACTTCGTCGAGTTCGTTCTTTTTAGGCTCCAAACGGACGATAAATGTCCGCTGCTGACCTACCTCAACGACGTATTTCTCATATCCGATATACGAAAATTCCAATACGTCGGATGTCTTCACGTCAATAGTGAATTTTCCATCCATATCGGTCATTACGCCTCGGGTACTTCCCTTAACTCCAACGGAAGCTCCTGCAAGCGCCTCGCCTTCTTCATCGGATATTATACCGGTGACATTGACATTGTCGGGCGAAACGGTTGTCGAACTGACCGCCTGGGCTGCTTTTTTTGTGATAAAAATCTGCTTACCATCTACTCGGTAGCTGTTCTGAGTATTCTTGAACAGTTCGTCCAAGACCTTTGTCACAGGCTGATTTCTCAGATTCAGACTTACCTTTCGGGATAAATCTACGTCCTTATCAGCATAGAAGAATACATATTGACCTTCTTTTTCAACGAGCGCCAGGACTTCGCCTACCGTCACGTTGTTTTTTTGAATAGTCAATTGCTTTACTTGCGCGCTTGTTCCGTTAGAGAACAGGGCATGAATGAACAACATGATCAACAACTGTGTTAATCGATTGCATTTCAAATCAATGAATCTGTCAATTTGCATAGTTTTTCATGATTAATTATTATTATTATTGTTAATGAAAACTTCATTTGTCGTCTGTTTGCTGAAAACTTATCCAATATTCTTCGTCCTCACTTACTCCGAAATTCATCGGAGCGATTTCCATTAGTCCTTCCAATATCTGCGCCAAATCGTCTTTCAGCTCCAGTTTGCCGGAGCATAAAATGCCGCATGGATTAGTCGGAATCTTCATAGTTACATTGTAATAGCGGGCCAACCTTAATAAAATATTTTCGACAGGCTCGCTTGCAAAGATGTATATTCCCTCGCGCCACGAGATATAGTTCTCGGAATTGACGGTTGCGAGGGTACTTGCTGCGTCCGTAATCGAAAAGAGTTGGTTGGGCTGCATCACGGTGGACATGCCGTCCTCGGTTTTGACATCGACCGAACCGCTAACCAGAACAATATCAATGCGATTATCTTCCTTATAGGCAGTGACGTTGAGTACTGTTCCCAAAACGCGAACGTCAATTTGTTCGGTTTTGATCAGGAACGGACGATTTTCTTCATGCGCTACCTCGGCATAAATCTCTCCTTCTACATATATTTCGCGCTTGTCTTTGGCGAAAAATGAGGGATATATCACCTTGGTCCCGGTGTTCAACCATATCGAAGTGCTATCGGGCAATCGCAGGAAGGCTCGCTTACCGTAAGGCACTATTAATTCATTGTATGTCGATGTTTGCTTCGTATCTTCAGTCGAAGGGACAGGGTCGACGGACTGGCTGTTGATAGTCAGTTTGTTGTCCGTATCGTGCTCGATTTCTGCCTGAAAACCATCCATTTCCCATGTCTGATCCCCTGATATTAATTGAATAGCGCCGTTTGCCTGATGCTTGTGAATACTGTTTTCTTTGGCAAAATCAGCAATTCTGACATCTTTGTTTGAGATTAAGCGTCCAGTCAGCGTAAACAAAATGAGTATGACTGCGGCGATGCTCACGGCAATGCCGGCGGCTACCGATATACGTCTAAACAAGCGTATCCGTTTGGATTTACGGATGGTTTTGGTAATGCGTTCCCATACAAAATCTACCCTGTTGTCGGGGACATCAGGTTCTTGGTCGCGTAAATCCTTGAGCGCCACGAAAGAGGATAGAAATAAATCGACGTTCACTTTTCCTGTGCTGTCGAGAAGTTCCTTCCAGAATGCTTCGCTTTCGGGGGTAGGATGAAGCATCGACTCTACGAAATATTCATCAAGCAGAAAATCGAAAATTTGATATTTTGAATAATCTTTTTTCATCTTACTAATGTCGCTTTTGTATCTTTTGTCTATGAAATTAAATAACTTTTCCAATAAGAGAAGAAAAGACGGTTTTAGTACTCACTTTCTTTGTTAAAAAAATCAAAGACTACGTATTCGGCAACTTCTCTCAGATATTTGCTCTATGGTGTGCAATATTTGCGCATCGGAAAAAATATTTACGAAAAGATAAAAAGACACTTTTTTTATCAAAAAATAGGGGGGGGGGAATGAACAGACGTCGCAACTGATTTCAACTTGGTTATTGCCCTGTGAACAAGATTCTTTGCCGACTGATAGTTGATATTCATTATCAAAGCTATATCCATATATGACATGTCATCTACATAACGATGATACAGAGCTTCACGCTGGTTTGCATTTAACTCCGAGAGGAGGAGTTTTACAATGCTTTCCTTTTTGTCTTCTTCCTCTTTTTCCATCAAAATCGTTTGCATGTCGAGTTCTTCAGATTCATAGTCCGCAAAATTAACATCCATCTCGACGCAATTTTCCGAACACTTCACAAGATAAAAGAGTCGATTGCGAAAGGTCATCATAAGATAAGATTTGAGATTGCTAACGTTTTTCAAAAGCGGCTTGTTAGTATATATTTCGATAAAAACGTCTTGAATAGCGTCTTCAATAAGCTCCGTGGCTACATGCAATGACAAGCCGAAAGCGTATAAGCCTTTGGCATACAACTTATATATGGAGGCAAACGCGCTGTCGTCGCCGGCCAAAAATTGTTTTTGCAACATGCAAGTTTCCGAAAAAATGGTTTTCCTATTTTTCTGGCTCATTTTATCCTATTTTTTAAAAGAGAACAAAATTTGACAAAAGTACTCACTTTAAATGTTAAATATACTGTCTCAAACGCTAAATGTTCATAAGGTTGCTCGATTGACTATTGAGGCAATGCCGACGTCGCCGGAAATGTCGGCGGAAAAGCGAAGCAATATTGCCGCCTTGATATTCCCGAATTGCTGGAGATGCCTGCTTTTAAGACATTTCCAGTATACACCAAGCGCCGAAATCTCCCAAGCGCCGGAAGTGCAAAAAAAAAGAGTCACATTTTATTGTAACTCTTTTATTTTCAGTTTGTCGGGATGACAGGATTTGAACCTGCGACCACACGCCCCCCAGACGCGTACTCTACCGGGCTGAGCTACATCCCGCTCTTTGCCTTTTTCTCGCGGCGCAAAGGTATAAAAAAATTTTCAAAAAAAGACTATTCAGAAAACATTTTCGCGATAAAAATCTAACGCCTCGAAAACCAAGTCCTTGCTAACCTCCTGATTAATACGTACATCTCCTATGTCTCCCAATAAAGCGAAATAGATATGCCCGCCCTCGTTTTTTTTATCGTGCGTCATAAGTTCGTATATCGCCTCGTAGTTGCTGCATCTGAAAACATAAGGCGGATAATTCTCTTTGATGAAATTTGTCGTTTGCCGCACGATTTCGATAGACAATCCGCATGTCTTGTACGACAGATATAGCTCGCAAACCATACCGGCAGCGACGGCATGACCGTGAAGTACAGGTTTGTTTGCCGCAAACGACAGACTTTCGAAAGCGTGTCCGACAGTATGACCGAAGTTAAGCGCCTTACGGATACCCATTTCCTTGGGGTCTTCCGTTACGATGCGCTCCTTGACGGCTACCGAAGCCTTTACGAAACCGTTAAGCAGGTCGGCGTCAATATCCCGGCGATCCAAGTCAAAAGCCATCAGATTGCGAAAAATCACGCTGTCGCCGATAAGTCCGTGCTTAATCATCTCGGCATAACCGGAAAGCAAGTTGTCGCGATCCAGAGACTTGAGAAACAGACAGTCTATCATAACGCAGTCAGGCTGATAAAACGAGCCTATTTCGTTTTTCAGTCCGTTGAAGTTTATTCCTGTTTTGCCGCCGACGGCAGCATCGACCGACGCCATCAGGGTTGTAGGGATATTGACGACGTGCAGACCGCGTTTGAAGGTAGCGCCTGCAAATCCGCCAAGGTCTGTTACCATGCCGCCGCCGACGTTCACCAGCAAAGAATTGCGGGAAGCGCCGTTTTTCGACAAATTCTCCCATCTTTTCGTCACCTGATTTCAATTAATGTTGACGTCGCCCGCTTCGATAGTAAAATATTCCGCTTATCGGCCGGTCAAAGCCGCTTCCAGCACGGGAAGACATTTCTCGCGGTTATTAGTATCCGTAAGCAC
>JAITPH010000162.1 GCA_031289515.1 Tannerella sp. | reverse complement strand
CTGTATGTTTTCCGGATTGCTTCGTTCCTCGCAATGACGGCAAGCGCAGACGGCAGGCGTAGCCGTTTTCTTCGTCATTTTTCCTGTTTGCTAAACTTGTTTAGTAATTTCCTCGCAATGACGACCGTCAATCTAAATTGTCAATTCATTCCGGTATTCGGTCATGCCGGTTGAAAGTCAGACGCAATTCAGTTCGAATCCGTCGAGTTTTTCCTGTTCACCGGCGAGCAGCAGCGTGTCGCCTTCGAGGAAAGTGAAGTCGGACGAGAAACTGACAATGGATTCGCCGTCGCGGTCGATGCCGACTATGTACGTCTCCGTCTTTTCGCGCAGCCGAAGCTCCCTGATGGTTTTGCCCAGCAGTGGCGAATCGCCTTCAATCTCGAACTGCGAGAGGCTGATGTGATGCTGCGGCATGTCCTCAAGGCTTTCGCCGGACGTTCCGTATTCGATGGATTCGTTCAGACGGTGGAACTGCTCGTCGCATCCGGAGACCACAAGAATGTCGAAGGGGTAGATAAATTCGTTGGCGCCGGGGATGTTGATTTTGCGGTTGCCGCGGAGAATCGTGATTACCGAGACGCCTGTTTTCTGCTTGAACTGCAGTTCGCGCAGCGATTTGCCGATAATCGGCGAATTGGGCGATATTTCAAACTCCTCGATGTGTATGTTTTTGGCAAGCATGTCGTTGGCAACGGTCGTCGGGATGGCTTTCCTGTTGTCTTCATAGAGCTGCTTCCGGTTCAGGTTTTTCAGGAAATGGTATTCAATCTTTCTGGACTGCTTTTTCAGTTCCTGCGACAGGACAAATGCCACGATTATGATAAAGGCTATGATTACAAGCGCCGTTTTCATGGTCGGAAACAGCGGAAAAAGCACCGCCGAGACAAGTATCACGGCCACGATCACCCTCGCGGCGACGAGCGAAATCAGCGCGCCGCGGTTGAAATGGCTGTCCGCCCAGATTTTTTTAAACTCCTCCGACCTGTTTTTCTTCACAACCATCGCCCTGATGAAGGGCGACATCAGGGTCAGCGTAATCGCGGCAGCCAGAAGCGCGCCCCAGAAGTCCCGGATGTTGTCCGTAATAAAGGGGATGACGGTTGTCTTGCAAATCAGCATCACGGCAAACGATATTGTGAAATAGACGGATACCTGAAACGAGACGCTTTTCAGCAGCCTGTTCCAGTCGTTTTTCTTGTTGACCACCTTGTAGTCGGAAGCCGCATAGCCGTACAAAAGCTTGTCCCACGTCGCCGGAACGTGTTTCTCGATGAAGCCGTAAACCGCCGGCGAAAGTTTTATCAGGTAGGGAGTGGTGAAGGTCGTGATAACCGAAACGGCGACGATGATCGGATACAGTATGTTGCTGATTACGCCCAGACTCATGCCCAGAGTGGCGATGATAAAGGAGAACTCGCCTATCTGTGCAAGGCTGAATCCCGACTGGATGGCGACTTTAAGCCCCTGCCCCGAAGCAATCACTCCGAGCGATGCAAAGACTACCATGCCGACGATGACGACGGCCGTTATCAGCAGCACCGTCGAGCCGTGTTCCCATATCAGCGCCGGGTCTATCATCATCCCGACGGAAACGAAAAATACGGCGCCGAACAGTTGCTTCAGCGGCCCGATGAGATGCTCTATGTGTTTCGATTCGATAGTCTCGGCAAGTATAGACCCCATGATGAACGCGCCGAGCGCCGCCGAAAAGCCTACCGACGTGGCGAAAAGCACCATTCCGAGACACAGGCCGGTCGAAATGATGAGCAGCGTCTCGTCGTTCAGATATTTCTTCAGCTTTTTGAATACCGTGGGGATAAGATAAATGCCGACGACAAACCATATAAAGATAAAAAACAGCAGCTTGAACAGGCTGTAGACCATGTCGCTGCCCTCGAAATGCCTGCTGACGGCCAGCGTGGAGAGCAAAACCATCATAAGAATGGCAGCCATGTCTTCGACGATAAGCATGCCGTAGACGATGTTGGCAAACTTCGTCTTCTGGTAATTCATATCGTTGAAGGTCTTGATGATAATCGTCGTCGACGACATCGAAATCATTCCTCCCAGAAAGATGCTGTCCATGCTGCCCCAGCCGAGAAACCGGCCTACTCCGTATCCGACGGAAATCATGCAGCTCATGTTGATAAAAGTGCCTATCGAAGCCGGTCCGCCGACCATCAGCAGTTTTTTGAAGCTGAAATCCAGTCCGAGGGCAAAGAGCAGGAAAATTACGCCGATGTCTGCCCAGGTGGAAATGTTTTCCGTGTCCGTAACCGACGGAATGCTGTTCATGTAGAAGGCGACGGTCGCGCCGTCGCTGCCCAGCAGTTCCTGCGTCAGCGACACCCGAAGCTCGTTCAAATGCGGTCCGGCGTTGAATCCGGCAACAAGGTATCCCAACACGACCGGTTGCCTTAACCGTTTGAAAATGACGGTAACAATACTTGCCGATATTAGAATCAGCGCCAAATCCTGTATAAATTCAGGTAAGTGTCCCATTATGATATGTATCCAAATTAGTAACTTGATGTTGCAAAGGTAAGGATTCTTATTGATATTTTAAAATTGATGCTCGAAAATTTGTATTGTTTCGAAACATTTGGCTAAATTTGCCGAAAAAAAAATATATGACAGTGAAAACAGATTATCAGGAAGCAGCCGATTTCATAGCGGCAAGGATTCAGGGGACGCCCGAAACGGCGATTATTCTGGGAAGCGGGCTTGGCTCGCTTGCCGACAGGGTTGATAACCGCACGGTTATACCATACGGCGATATTCCGCATTTCAGGAATTCGACGGCGACAGGCCACAAGGGAAATCTGATATGCGGAACGCTTGGAGGCCGTCTGACGCTTACGATGCAGGGACGGTTTCACTACTACGAGGGCTACACGATGCGCGAGGTGACTTTTCCGGTGCGGACGATGAAACTGCTTGGGGTTAAAAACCTGCTTGTATCCAACGCCGCAGGCGGCATCAACAGTACGTTCCGTGTCGGCGACATGATGATTATCCGCGACCACATAAACATGCTGCCGAATCCTCTGGTGGGCAGGAACGACGAGACTTTCGGCACACGTTTTCCGGATATGACCCGCGCTTACGACCGCGAGTTTATCCGCCTGATGGAGGAAATCGCCGCTTCGCACGGCATACCGTTGAAGAAAGGCGTCTATGTCGGTCTGACCGGGCCGTCGTTTGAAACGCCGTCGGAATATGCGTTTTACGGTAGAGTAGGGGGCGACGCCATCGGAATGAGCACCGTGCCCGAAGTTATCGTAGCCCGCCATGCCGGACTGCGCGTTTTCGGGATGTCGGTGATAACCAACGAGGGCTACCACTTCGCCGACGACTACGTCAACGACGGCGAAGACGTCGTAAAAGCCGCGAACAGTGCGGCAAATAAAATGGTGCTGCTTTTTACGGAACTGATCGAAAAAATAGGGTAACCGACTAAAGGGTCATTAGAAACCGTTCGGCGTCGAGGGCTGCTCTGCATCCTCCGGCTGCTGCGGTAATAGCCTGACGGTAGTCGGGGTCGGCGACGTCGCCTGCGGCGAATACGCCGGGAATATTTGTCTTCGACGTTCCCTTTTCCGTTATTATATAATCCTGAGCGTCGGTGTATATCCACTTTTTGAACGCCACGGTATTTGGCGTATGACCGATTGCAAGAAAAAAGCCGTCGATGGCAATATCGACTTTTTCTTCGTCCGGCTCGCCGATGTTTTTTACGAGACGAGCGCCTTCCACGCCGTTTTCGCCGAAAAGTCCGACGGTATTGTGTTTGAACAGAATCTTGATGTTGGGAGCGTTCAAAACTTTCTCCTGCATGATTTTCGAAGCTCTCAGGAACGGTTTGCGGACAATCATATATACCTGATTGGCAAGTGTGGACAGATACAGCGCTTCTTCGCAGGCAGTATCGCCGCCGCCTACTACGGCAACGGTTTTTTTGCGGTAAAAGAAGCCGTCGCAGGTAGCGCACGCCGAAACGCCCATTCCTGCGTATTTCTGCTCGTCGGCGAGACCCAGATATTTTGCCGTTGCGCCGGTTGCTATGATTAGCGTTTCGGCTTCGACGACCTTTTCGCCGTCTATCGTCACCTTGAACGGACGCGACGTCAGGTCGGAGCTTGTCGCAATGCCGCTTCTGATGTCGGCGCCGAAACGTGCAGCCTGTTTACGGAAATCTTCCATCATCGCGAATCCGTCGATACCGTCCGGATATCCGGGGAAGTTTTCTATTTTTGTAGTCGTCGTGAGCTGTCCGCCCGGCTGTATTCCTTCGTACAGTACCGGATTGAGATTTGCTCGCGAAGCATATATGGCGGCTGTATAGCCCGCCGGACCTGACCCTATAATAAGGCATTTCACTGTTTCTGTATTGTTCATATCGTTCGTTTTTTAGCTAAGACACGGACAAATATACGACATTCCGGTAAAATTTTTCGCGTTTCCGGCGAAAATAACGCAAAAAAGCAATACCTTCGTGAGCTTTTTAAAACAAAAATAATATGCAAAACAAAGGAAATGAACTGATTACGCTTGCCCAGCGAATACGCGCTCTTAACGAAACGGCGCTTGTATACTCGAAGAACGAATATGAGATAGACCGCAGCAAGGAGTTGATTAGTATCAGCGACCGCATTACGTCGATCGTAAGCGGCGTCGGCGAGGAGGAAATAAGGGCTTGTTATAATCCTGTAAGGGAATATGTCACGCCAAAAGTGGACATACGCGCAGTGATTTTCAACGACAGGGACGAGATATTGCTTGTGAAGGAAAAAGCCGACGGTCGGTGGTCGTTGCCGGGGGGCTGGTCGGATGTCGGTTTCACGCCGTCGGAGATCGTCGTCAAGGAAGCAAAAGAGGAGACAGGTTTCGACGTGCGCGTTCTACGGTTGCTTGCCGTTCTGGATAAGCGTTGCTACGATCATCCTGCAAGTCCGTTTTATATATACAAGTTTTGTTTTCATTGCGAAATAACCGGCGGAAATGACGCCCTGACATTCGATATTCTTGACAGCGGATTTTTTGCTCTCGACAATCTTCCGCCTCTGTCGCGCGACAGGATATTGCCGGAACAGATAACGATGCTCGACGCATTAAGACGCGATCCTTCGTCGGCTGTTTATTGCGATTGATAATAATTTTTTGTCTCAAAACGGTGTCAAGTTTTAGCAGAATTTTGACGGTTATCCGGATTTTTTCCGGTTATCTATGAAAATTTTACTATCTTTGCGGCGATTTTATTTGTATAAGTAATGGAAAGATTAAAGAGTTTGGGAGTTATTCCCGTCAATAAGGATATTTTATATTCGTTGTACGGCGAGTTGAAGCGTCCC
>JAITPH010000144.1 GCA_031289515.1 Tannerella sp. | reverse complement strand
ATTTGTCATAGCCGGTATCCCCGTGGCTTCCGATTTTACTTTTACTCCTGCCAATGTTTATTATGACGGTAGACCCCATTCGGTTGCCGTCGCTCCGATAGCATCTGTTGCATCGAAGATGGGTGCGATTTCATCCGTCAGATATCAAAACGTTTCTACTACCGATCCGCCGACAACAACTCCGCCGACCGAGATAGGAGCATACTATATAATAATAGACGTCGCCGCCGCTTATTATTATGATGTCGCTACCGATTTGAACATAGGTATTTTTGTTATAGGCGAGGGACCTTACGCTATGCGAGGCAATACATCTTCGTTGGACTTCGGGTCTTATCGCGATGACTATTCATGGGTTTCTTCGCTGATTGCCGAGATTGTCAATACCGGCTTCAATCCGCTTTATTTGACTTACAGCCTTGATGAAGGGAAGGCTTTTAGAATAGTTGGCGTTCCGAATAATATTATTACTTTGGGCGGCAAGATACCGGTTGAAATCGAGCCTCTCCTGAATCTGCCGAGCGGTATTTATATTGATACTTTGCGTATCCGCGATTCTCACGGAGTGGTGATTTCGATAGGTCTCAGGCTATTGATACAGATGTATGCTCCGCCGAGACCTATTATTCGTACCGTAACTCTTCCTATAATAGAAGGAGCCAAGACCGATCCGTTGGGAGGATGGTCTTACCGGATTGAGAGCCGCGACAACTTTGTCTTTAAGATTATACCTGACGAAGGCTATACGCTGGAGAATGTCAAGGTGACAACCGGTCTGCCGTGGCGCGATAATGAATGGGATATTGTCCTGACGTACAATGACGACGGAACGGTGAAGGTTACATTGCGCGTTGTTAATGAGGACGTTGATGTAACAATAAGCGGAGTGCGGCTCCGAAACGGAGTAGGAAACGACCCGGTAAGCGAAGTTAGCGTTTGGGGAAATTCCGGCAGCCTTCATGTAGTAACGCCGCAACCGGCACAGGTGCAGGTTTATTCGGTATTGGGTACGCTTGGCATTTCGCAGAACGTATCAGCCGGAGAGACTGTATTTCCCTTACAGAAAGGGATTTATATCGTTCGTATAGGAGACGTTGTGCGGAAGGTCGTCGTCCGGTGAATTGACAATTGAGAATAGATATTGTACAATGTACAATATCTATCATTGTAAGTAGTATCCGTCATTGCGGGAAAGTTACTAAACGAGTTTCGCAAACAGGGAAAATGACGAAGAGAAACGGCTGTGCTTGCCGTCATTGCGAGGAACGAAGCAATCCGGATATACAGGGCTCTGGATTGCTTCGTTCCTCGCAATGACGGCAGGCAGCTCTTTATTGGCTTAGCGTTTGCGAGTTTCGTCATTATAAGGAACGAAGCAATCCGGATATACAGGGCGCTGGATTGCTTCGTTCCTCGCAATGACGGCAGGCCGTCCTTTATTTGGCATAGCGTTTATGAGGTTTCGTCATTATAAGAAAAAAAACCGGCTCCCTGTCGCAGGGAGCCGGAGATTGAAAAAATTTATTTCGTATTTGTTTTGAAGCCGGCCAGACATGAAAAGAAGTAGGTAACGCCGGAACATCTAAACATTAATTCGACAAAGATAAGAAAAAAAATTCCATTCAAAGAAATCGGGCAGAAAAAAAATATCCTTATTGTAATATTTAATGATTATCCGCAATACATCCTATCCTCTACATTCCGTCAGGAATGCAGAGGATAGGATAAAATTCATTTTCTATCGAGCGATACATCTCTACGAGATGTTAGGGACTATCAAATAGTTCCTCGCGCTTTCATTTCGAGATATTTGTTTATTACGTTTACAGAAAGCTTGTCCGGCTCTGTTAGCAGGGAATATATTCCGTGCTGACGGAGTTTGACTACAACATGATGTTTCTCGAAAATGAATTTGTCGGTTATAACTTGCTGATAATAACCTTCGATAGACGTCTGTCGCTTGGCGGCAAATTCTTTCAGCTCCGTATCTTCGAAAAAAACCACCAATACGACATGCCGACGAGCCAACTGCCGAAGATATTCGAGTTGCCTGTCGATACCGGTTATCGTATTGAAATTGGTATAAATGACAAGCAGACTGCGTTTGTTGATATACTTATTTATATGTACGTAAAGAGAGGAATAATCGCTTTCGCCAAAGGTCGTTTGCTGGCGGTAGAGGCTTTCGAGAATCTGTTGCATTTGTCCCGCCTGCTTGCTTGCCGGTATGAACGTCTCGAAATTCTCGGCAAAAGTAGCAAGTCCGGCTTTATCGTCCTTGCGGATTGCTACGAACGACAATACGAGCGAGGCGTTGATAGCATAGTCGAGGAGCGTCATGCCGCAAAAAGCGTTCTGCATAATCCGTCCTTTGTCTATTATGCTGTAAATCTGTTGCGAGCGTTCGTCCTGATAGATATTAACCATCGGAAAATGGCGGCGGGCGCTTGCTTTCCAGTTTATCGTCCGGTAATCGTCGCCCTTGATATACTCCTTGATATACTCAAATTCGGTATTATGGCCGATTCGCCGTATCTTTTTGATTCCCAGTTTGGTCAGGTTATTGTGAATAGCCATGAACTCGTACCGGTGAAGCATGATATAAGAAGGGTAGACGGCAATATTAACCGGCTCGCCGCAACTGAAGCGACGCGCGACTAATCCCAGCCGCGTCGTTGCATACAACAAAATCTTGCCGAAGTCGTATTCGCCGCGTTTTACAGGACGCAGTTTGTAGTTCACCGCCTCGCGACCTCCCGCCTTAATCCGAATCTTGAAAAGTATGTCCCGACGCTGGAAAACAACCGGAATCTCGTCGATTATGTCTATATCAACGGCAAACCGGTAGAAGTTTTCGACCACGAGCCGCACCTCGTTATTATCGCCGTTCGAGAAGCGGGGAGCGCAATAACGGACGGCGTCGACGGCATTTCTACGCAGCCATAACCGAAAAATGTCTATTACGGATGCGAGTAAAAGCAAGCCGATGACAATCTTGCCCGCCATAAAAATGACAGGAATCGCGTAACCGGCTATTAATAATAAGATTACGACTAATCCGGCGATATAGAAACGCTTCGTCAAAAACATAAATCAATCATTTGGGTACTTCCACTTTTTCGATGAGGCGCTGCACGACTTTGAGTGGCGTATGACCTTCCATTTCGGCTTCGGCAGTCAGCAGTATGCGGTGCTGCAAGACAAAGGGAGAAGCCATTTTAATATCTTCGGGCGTCACGAAATGGCGTCCGTTTATCAAAGCCACAGCCTTGGACGATTGGAGCAGCGACACCGAAGCGCGAGGCGAAGCTCCCAGAAAGATAGCCTTGCTGCTTCGCGTCTGTTGAATCAGAGACGCGATATAATTGAGAAGCGATTTTTCGACATAGACATTTTCGACGTATTCAAACATCTGCAACAGTTCGTCGCGCGAAATGACCGGCTCTATATCGTCAAGTTTTGCTAATCGAGCGTTTCTGTTGTGCCGTTCCAGAATCTCTACTTCTTCTTCGAGAGTAGGGTAGGGAATGGTTATCTTCATCATGAAACGGTCTAACTGCGCTTCGGGCAGTTTGTATGTACCTTCCTGTTCCACAGGATTTTGCGTTGCCAGAATGGTATAAAAGGGACTCATCGGGTGAAGAACGCCGTCGATAGTAGCCTGCCGCTCTTCCATGACTTCAAACAGAGCCGATTGCGTTTTGGCCGGCGCGCGATTA
>JAITPH010000098.1 GCA_031289515.1 Tannerella sp. | reverse complement strand
CCTCACACTGCGTATCGATTCAGAGACTTTTTCGGGAAATTTGCTCAAATCGACTTATCTTGAGGCTTCTTCGAGAGACATAAAATCGCAGGACACAGTCAGATTCATGTCGATGACTTCATTAACCCGCCGCTCTATTTCAACGATTTGAGCTTCGGTCGGCGGCTGGGCGAGCAGGTAGTCGCATTTAGACTTTTTGCGTTCGATATGTGCATTTCTCGAACGCGGGCATCCGAACATGTCGACCATCGTGCGGTTGAGTATGTGTTCGGCAGTGTGCATCGGCGGATATTCCGCTTTGTTGTGAGAGTTCGGTATTGGCGTCTGTTCCATGTTTTTTTTATTATTTTGGATGCAAATATATGATTTTATTTTGTTTTAAGCGCAAAAGATGCTATCTTTGCACCCTTGAAATGCGAACGTATGCTGACGGAAATGATAGAAACAACAGAAATGTATGCTGACAAAAATTATTGATAGCGACAAGATAAACAAACTCAAAACGTATATAGATAAAGGCGATAAGTTTGTTATAGTAGCCCATGAGATGCCCGACGGCGATGCAATAGGCTCTTCGCTTGGACTGTATCATTATCTCATGTCGTTTGATAAAAAATCCATCAAGGTAGTCGTGCCGAACAGTTTTCCGGAGTTTCTCAAATGGATGCCCGGAGCGAGAGATATTGTCATATATGAGCAATATCCTGATTTTGCGACACAACTGACGGCAGACGCCGACGTACTTTTTTGTCTTGATTTTAACGCCGTAAAGCGAGTTGGGCAGTTGGCGTCGGCAGTTGCGGCTTCGGATGCGCGGAAAGTGCTGATAGACCATCATCTCGATCCTGAAAATTTTTGCAACATCTCGATTTCGTACCCGGAAATGTGCTCCACGTGCGAGCTTATGTTCCGCATAATATGCGCATTGGGCGACGTCGATCTGATAGAAAAAGATGCTGCCGAATGTTTCTATACTGGAATGATGACCGATACAGGCTCGTTCAGCTACAATTCAAACAGCGAAGGCATATATATAATTGTAAGCGAACTTATAAAGAAAGGAATTGATAAAGACGATATATACCGGAAAGTCAATCAGGTATATTCCGAATCGCGGTTACGGTTGATGGGATACGTCCTTTACGAGAAGATGAAAATCTATCCGGACAAACATGCGGCTATGTTCGCATTGACGCAAAGCGAGCTAAACTCGTTCAGGTATAAAAGCGGCGATACGGAAGGCTTTGTAAATCTGCCGTTGAGCATTAAGGGAATCCGCTTTTCGGCATTTTTCAGGCAGGAGACGAATCTTATCAAGGCATCGCTGAGGTCGGTCGGAGATTTTCCGTGCAACAAGTTCGCCGCTAAATATTTCAACGGAGGCGGGCATAAGAACGCTTCCGGAGGCGAGTTCTACGGAACACTCGATCAGGCGGTGAAACGCTTTGAAGACGGTTTGATGCAGTTTAACCCAAATAATTAACGATTTATAAATTTTAGATATGAAAAAAAGATTTTGTTTTTTTGCGATTATTTCGTGTTTGTTCAGTCTTGTTTTCGGTATTTCGTGCAGCGACGACGTTCCGACGTATGAAGAATTAAAGGCAGCCGAAAACAAGATAATAAAACGTATGATTGCCAACAAGGGAATAGAAGTATTAAGCGATTATCCCGACGACGGCGTCTTTAAGGAAAATCAGTTTGTCCAGTTGACCAGCGGAATATATCTTAATGTGGTCGATTCGGGAAACGGTAACCGGGCGCAGGTTAATTTTACCGATATATTGGTGCGCACCAGCGGAGAGTATTATTATCCGGATTCGTTAGTGCCGTTTACCACATTTACAAATTCATCCTATCCGATGGAATTTAAGTACGGCATGGCTTACAACATAGTACAGAGATATGCCTATAACGGTTGGACAGACCCCTATTACATGTTTTTCAGCACAGGTCTGGAGTCGGTTTTGAGTTATGTCGGCGACAGTTCGATTGTGAAACTGATTGTGCCGGGATACTCCGAAGTAAACGGCGCTCAGGGAGGCAGCACATATCAGTCGGAAAATACAACAGTGTATTATCCAATATATTATGACAAAATAAGATATATCTTTTATTAACGAAACTATTATGACCTTAATTAAATCTATTTCAGGAATTCGCGGAACGATAGGCGGGTCTCCCGATGACGGATTGAATCCGCTTGCTATTGTAAAATTCGTTTCCGCTTATGCCACATTCATCAGAAATTCCAAAACCGTCGGCTCGGAGCGCATTGTCGTAGGACGCGACGCGCGCATATCGGGGCAAATGGTAAAGCAAGTCGTAGTCGGCACGCTGATTGGAATGGGCTTTGACGTAGTCGATATAGATCTGGCTACGACGCCGACAACGGAGATAGCCGTCGTTATGGAAAAAGCCTGCGGCGGAATTATCATTACCGCAAGCCACAATCCGAAACAGTGGAACGCGCTGAAACTGCTTAACGAAAAGGGCGAGTTTCTTAACGCCGAAGAAGGTAACGCGGTTATTAAGATAGCTGAACAAGAGCAGTTTGTATACGCTTCCGCCGAAAAACTCGGAAAGATAATAACAGACAATCGATACAGGGAGCGCCATATAGAGAGCATTTTAGGGCTTGAACTCGTTGATGCCGAGGCTATTCTTGCCGCCCATTTTCGGGTTGCGATAGACTGCGTCAATTCTGTCGGCGGCATTGTGATACCGGATTTACTTTATGCGCTGGGAGTGAAAGAGATATTCAAGCTGCACTGCAATCCGCACGGTAACTTTTCGCACAATCCGGAGCCTTTGCCCGAAAATCTAACGGAGATTTCGCAGCTTATGGTACAGGCAAAAGCTGATGTAGGCTTTGTTGTAGACCCTGACGTCGATCGCCTTGCCGTCGTTTGCGAGAACGGCGAAATGTTCGGCGAGGAGTATACGCTTGTTGCCGTCAGCGATTATGTGCTTTCGGCAAAGCCGGGCAATACGGTCAGCAATCTCAGTTCGAGTCGCGCTTTGCGGGATGTGACGCTGAAACATGGCGGACAGTACAGTCCGGCGGCGGTGGGCGAGGTAAACGTCGTCGCAAAGATGAAAGAGACAAATGCCGTAATCGGAGGCGAGGGCAACGGCGGAGTGATATATCCCGAAAGCCACTGCGGACGCGACGCTTTGGTGGGCATAGCCCTGTTTCTGACTAATCTTGCGAAGAAAAAGATTAAAACAAGCGAGTTGAAAGCCTCGTATCCGCAATATTATATTTCGAAGCAGAAAATAGAATTGACGCCTTCGATAGACGTAGACGCTGTTTTGAAGAAGGTAAAAGAGAAATTCGCCGGGTATGATATTACCGATATTGACGGCGTGAAAATAGATTTTCCGGATAAATGGGTACATCTCCGCAAGAGTAATACCGAGCCGATTATCCGCATTTATTCCGAAGCTCATACTTTGAAGGAAGCGGAAGAGCTTGGCGGTGAACTGATAACGATAATAAAAGAAATTGCCGACTGACACATTATGAAAAAACTTATCTTATGTTTTTTGTCTCTGACAGTTAGTTTCGGAGCAGCACTTGCCGAAGCAGATACGGTTTCGATAATGTCATACAACATCCGTAATGCAAGAGGCATGGATGAAAAGACTGACTACAAGCGTCTTGCCGATGTAATCCTGCGCGAATCGCCTGATATTGTAGCCGTTCAGGAAATCGACAGCGTTACAGGCAGGAGCAAGGGCGTCGACGTCTTGCGCAAAATAGCCGATATAACCAAGATGTACGGCGTTTTCGGAGCTGCTATTGACTTCGACGGCGGCAAATACGGCATTGGCATTTTATCGAAAGAGCAGCCTTTGAGTCATTATTCGGTAGCCCTTCCGGGACGCGAAGAACTTCGCCGTTTGCTTGTCGTCGAGTTTGAGAAATATGTCGTTGGCTGTGTGCATCTGTCGCTTAACGCAGAAGACAGGCTACTCTCCGCAGAAATAATCCGTCGTGAAGCGGCAAAATCGAATAAGCCGTTTTTCCTTGCAGGCGATTTGAACGACACGGCAAAATCCGGTTTGATTAAAAATTTGAAGGAAGATTTCCTTATATTGAATAACCCTGAAAATCCGACATTTCCGGCTGATACGCCCAAAACATGTATTGATTTCATTTTTTATTATACAGGCAAGGGCGGCGAGAAACCGTTTACCGTTTTATCGGACAGGGTAATAGATGAAGGCGTCGCTTCAGACCACCGTCCGGTGGCTGTTGAAATAAGATTTTAGGCGACGCAATATGCGCAAACTCAAGATAACGGAATTGAAACGTCTGACTGCGGAGGAATATCGCGCAAGCGACAAAACGCCGCTGGTAGTGGTGTTAGACCATGTTAGGAGTTTGAATAACGTAGGCTCCGTTTTTCGCGCGGCAGACGCTTTCCGCCTCGAAACCGTCTATCTATGTGGCATTACGGCGACTCCTCCTAATGCCGAAATACATAAAACGGCGCTTGGAGCAGAGGATACCGTCGAATGGCGCTATTTTAAAGATACCCTCGACGCCGTCGGCGAATTGAAACGTCTGGGATATTTGGTTTTCGCACTGGAACAAGTCGAAGGCAGCATTTCGCTCGAAACGCTTACGCTTGACAAGAGCAAAAAATATGCCGTCGTGATTGGGCACGAGGTGAAAGGCGTTCGGCAGGAGGTTGTCGACATCTGTGATATGTGCGTCGAGATACCCCAATCCGGAACTAAACACTCGCTGAACGTATCTGTTGCCGCCGGCGTAGTCTTGTGGGATTTCTTCAGAAAACTTAAATACTGAACTACAACATGCCGTGTTCGACCAACTGCACGACGCGCTCCGTCATTGCATCTTTGTTGTGAGGGTCGTATTCCGTTTTGAGGCTTGCACCGAAAAATCCTGCAAATAAATTCCAGACACCGGCGCGGAAACTGCCGAGAAAAGCGCCGAGCAGATGGTAACTCGACTGTTTACATTCTCTGTCGATAAGTTTTATCAACAGTTTGCCTTGCGACAGGGTGAGTTTTTTCAGTTCCGGCTTGTATTGCTTGAAAAGTTCCTTCTCCATTCTTTTAAGGTGAGCGTCTTTAGCCTTGTCGTCCGGCAGCGTTTCGATGTACTCGTATGTCTCAATCAGCGTTTCGTATACAATTTTTGCGTATGGCAAAGTCGCTTTCACATCGCGCACGAGCTTGTTGTATTCGCGGCGTTCTTTCTCGCTTTTGAATATCAGCGGCGGAAAGACAAGTACTTCTTTCAGATAAATATACGGAATGGTATCCGAGCCTTCGACAATTCCGAACTGCTTGCCTTTGGGAAGTATTTTCTTCAGTTTCAGCGTATTTTGCCGGGCAGGCTGCTCTTGAGCGTTCATGTTGTAAAACATACATGAAGCCAAAAGACAAAAAGAAACTCTCAATATGTTTGAAAACATATTTTTCATACGCTTTTCATTTCAAAATTTTCATTGTCTTGATTCTTATATCAGTCAAAGGGCGATCGTTGCTGTCGGTGGCTGCGAGTTCTATTTTTTCGACGATTTTCATGCCTTTCAGAACTTCTCCGAAAACCGTATATGAGCCGTCCAAATGGGGCGCTCCTCCTACAGTCTTATATGCTTCGCGCTGTTCGGGAGTCAGTTTGACGCCTTTTTGCTGTTCCATCTTGTCCAATTCATTATCGGTATAATGCTTGCCGGTAACGATATAGAACTGCGTAGCCGACGAGCCGCGCGACGGATTGACTTCGTCGCCTTCGCGTGCTGCGCATAACTGCCCGCGTTTATTGATATACTTTGGGAATACGATTTCGGCAGGGACTTTATAGCCCAAGTCGCCATCGCCCAATTTCGCCTCGGCAGGAGCGTTTTTCGAGTTTATGTCGCCTGCCTGTATCATGAATTGCTTGATGACCCGGTGAAACAGCAAACTGTCGAATGTGTGCTCCTTAACCAGCTTGACGAAGTTATCACGATGCTGTGGCGTCTCGTTGTACAACTTTACTGTTATCTTACCTTTATTGGTGATAATCAGAACTTTAGTCTCCTTTTCTTCTGCCTGCAACGAGGCGGAAAGTAAAACGGTAAATAGTAGAATAAATATGCGTTTCATATCGATAATATTTTGTTATTACTGTTATAAATTAGCCTTTGACGATGCAAAGGTAAAAAAGATTTTATTATAAATCAAATATTTTTTTCGTATTATTGCAATTATTCATATATTTGCAGGCAAATTTATTGAAATAACGATGAAGACAATTATTAACCTTTTTGAAACAAGCGTTCGCAAGTACGCGAAAAACACGTTCTTGTGGGAGAAGAAGACAAACAAGTTCGAGCCTCTCACGTTCGAGGAAACTAAAAAGCAGGTCTACCGGTTTGCCGCAGGTCTGATGAGTATGGGCATTCAGGCCGGCGATAAAATCGCGCTGCTGTCGGAAGGTCGCAACGACTGGATTATAGGCGAACTCGCCATTTTGTACACCGGAGCGGTCAATGTTCCTCTCTCCATAAAACTGGAGGAGAAAAAAGACCTTATCTTCCGTCTTAATCATTCCGAATCGAAGTATATTCTGGTCTCCGGTACGCAACTGAGGAAGATACGATTGATTGTCAATGACATACCGATGATTGAGAAGATAATCGTACTTGATGCCATCGACGCCTACGACGGCAAGGAAATTCCGTTAGAGAATATTCTGGCTGACGGCGATCGTTTTCTGGAAACCGGAACGGACGAGCTGATAGCACGCAGCAACGCCGTCAAAGACGACGATATGGCGAATATTTCGTATACGTCCGGAACGACTGCCGACCCTAAAGGGATAATGCTTTCGCACCGGAACTATACGGCTAACGTCGAACAGTCCATGTCGCTTATCAAAATCAAGCCGGAAGACAGCAACCTGATTATCATACCGTTAGACCACTGTTTCGGGCATGTTGCCGGATTCTATACGTTTATGGCTTACGGCGCAAATGTGGCAACCATTCAGGTCGGCAAGACGCCTATCGAATCGCTGAAGAATATTCCATTGAATATCAATGAGTTTAAGCCGACAATCATATTGAGTGTTCCTGCATTGGCGAAGAATTTCAGGAAAAATATCGAAAGTTCGATTCAAAAGAAAGGCAAAAGGATTGAGAAGCTGTTTAAACGCGCTTTGAATACTGCTTACGAATATAATAGGGAAGGATTTAACAAAGGCGGTATCAAGCAGTTGCATAAGCGCTTGTTATTAGCTGTTTACGATAAATTTTTGTTTTCGAAGGTCAGAGGTGCAATGGGCGGAAAGATGAAGTTTTTTGTTGGCGGCGGCGCATTGCTCGACATCGAGCTTCAACGCTTCTTTTATGCTATCGGGATACCTATGTATCAGGGTTACGGACTGTCGGAGGCTACGCCTGTGATTTCGTCCAATTCCGTGAAGAAACATAAACTCGGCTCGTCGGGTGGGCTGGTGAAATATCTTGACCTCAAAATCCTTGATTTGGAAGGAAATGAACTTCCTTTGGGCGAAAAGGGCGAGATAGTTGTTAAAGGCGAAAATGTTATGCTCGGATACTGGAAAAATCCGGAGGCTACGGCTGAAACCATTCGCGACGGCTGGCTTCATACCGGCGATATGGGATATATGGACAAAGACGGATTCCTCTATGTATTAGGGCGTTTTAAAAGTCTGCTGATTAGCAGCGACGGCGAGAAATACAGTCCCGAAGGCATTGAAGAAGGCATTTGCGAGAAGACGAAATATCTGGATCAAATGATGCTGCATAATAATCAGGATCCGTATACAATTGCGCTTGTCGTTCCCGATAAGGTACAGTTGAAGCGGTATGTAGAGCGTATAAAGCCGGGGTTGGATTGGAATACGGTAGATGCCAAAGAGTTGTGTCTGAAAAAGATTCAGGAAGTTATTAACCGGTACAAGAGCGGCGGCATCTATGCGGGCGAATATCCGGAACGTTGGCTGCCGTCGGCTATTGCGGTGCTGCCGGAAGCGTTTACCGAACAGAATCTTTTGCTCAATTCATCTCTAAAAATGGTACGCGGAAAGATAGAAGAAAAATACAAAGACCGCATGGAATTTCTCTACACTCCCGACGGCAAGAACATTGTTAATGACTTGAATATCCTTGCGTTGAAGTGAGGCTTTGTGCATTACCTATGACGAACTCGCAAATGCTACGTTCAACGAAGGATGGTTTGCCGTCATTCTTTAACGTATCCGTGTCGTACCATCCGCAGATGCGCCGGTTTGAGTAGATACCCGGATATAAAAGGCAGGTTGCCAACAAGACAGGCAGCAGGACAGGTATAACTTTACTTCGCATCTCCGGTAATCGCATCGCATAAAATGCACCTGCGAAAGCCAAACCTGCGATAGCAACATAAGCATAGCAGTCGGCAGCGACAGTCAATACCATAAACCGGAC